>JBMSGX010000001.1:0-40696 GCA_049416285.1 Crocinitomicaceae bacterium
CTTTTTTATGACTATTATCATTTTATGGTCATTAACCTAATGACTATATTGCGATGAGATTAAACCTATTTCACATGAGTAACATTGAGACAGACTGGACAAGAGAAGAGTTTAAAGCATACTTGCTTTCTTACGCAGCACATTCTAATTTTTTCGAATCTGAAGAAGAATCAGAGTTGATACACTCTGTATGTTCCGATGAGGCGTATAAAAAGGTGCACCGGGAACTTAAGCATGACAATGACTATCAAAGCTTGCAAAAGATTCTTCACAATCTTGAGAAGTTCAATTACTCGAAAGCAGAGGTCCACAAATTAGTTGAGGATATTCAAAAATTATTTCTGGCGAACGGTGAGATCGATCTTTTAGAATCGAACTTCTACCTTGCCCTTAAGAAGCTGATCGACTAATTACATTCCCGGTAATCCGCCACCCATTCCTTTCATTTGCTTCATCATCTGACGCATTTGCTTTGGGTTGCTCATTACTTTCATCATCTTCTTCGTGTCGTTGAACTGCTTCATCAGCTTGTTAACTTCTTGAAGGTCTCTACCACTACCCTTGGCAATTCTGTTTTTGCGGGAAGAGTTGATCATATCTGGTTTTTCACGCTCCTCTGGAGTCATAGAGTAAATAATCGCTTCAATGTGCTTAAATGCATCATCATCAATATCCACATCCTTCATAGCTTTTCCCATTCCAGGTAACATACCCATTAGGTCTTTTACATTACCCATTTTCTTAACCTGGTGAATCTGGCTTAGGAAGTCATTAAAATCAAACTGATTCTTCTTGATCTTCTTTTGAAGTTTGCGTGCCTCCTCTTCATCGAACTGCTCCTGTGCTCGTTCAACAAGGGAAACAACATCCCCCATCCCTAGGATACGGTCTGCCATACGTTTCGGATAGAATACATCAAGTGCGTCCATCTTCTCACCCGTACCAACAAATTTGATTGGCTTGTGAACAACGGCTTTAATTGATAACGCAGCACCACCACGTGTATCACCATCCAATTTCGTTAGAACAACTCCGTCAAAGTCTATGCGCTCGTTGAAAGCTTTTGCCGTATTGACAGCATCCTGACCTGTCATGGCATCCACTACAAAAAGTGTTTCTGTTGGATTGATCGCCTTTTTAACTTGTTCGATCTCGGCCATCATTTGCTCATCAACAGCCAAACGTCCCGCTGTATCGACTAATACAACATTGTATCCGTTTGATTTTGCATGCTGAATAGCAGCCTCAGCGATCTTAACAGGATTCTTTTCCTCTTTGTTCGAATAAACGTCAATATTCAACTGATCTCCGAGAACATGCAACTGATCTATCGCAGCCGGACGATAAACGTCACAGGCAACTAATAATGGCTTCTTACCTTTCTTGTTCTTCAGGTAATTTCCCAGCTTACCAGTGAATGTTGTTTTACCTGAACCCTGAAGCCCTGA
This sequence comes from Crocinitomicaceae bacterium, assembly GCA_049416285.1. Lineage (GTDB taxonomy): Bacteria > Bacteroidota > Bacteroidia > Flavobacteriales_D > Crocinitomicaceae > UBA4466. The sequence continues at coordinate 1,449 of JBMSGX010000001.1, forward strand.
CATTAAAATAACCGCAGGACTTCCTTGAATGTTAATATCCTCTTCATTCCCACCCATGAGCTCAACAAGTTCCTCATGGCAGATCTTCACCATCAATTGCCCCGGTGAAACGCTGTTCAGCACATCGCGACCTAGCGCTTTTTCTTTAACGGTGTTTGTGAAATCCTTCGCCAACTTGAAATTTACATCGGCATCAAGTAGCGCTCTCCTAACCTCTTTAAGGGTTTCAGCAACGTTGATCTCGCTGATCTGCCCTTGTCCTTTCAACACCTTAAAGGCTCTTTCAAACTTATCCGTTAAATTCTCAAACATGTGATTTCAATTTTGGCATACAAAGATAGAAATTCAATAGCATCTTTAAAAGTCATTCTGGAAGGAATGTGCAATTGAAAAAATGAAGCACTTTTCAACAATAATAGGCTAAGTCAGAGAGATTTTATAGTTTAGATCAAAACAACATTTCATAGTAATTTAATGGAGATTCTTATTATCCTTCTTCTTATTGGTATCCTTGTTATCCAATTGCTAATCCTTCTAAAATCCGGCAAACTCGATAGTGTAAAGCTTTCTGAAGACATTAGTACCCCTATCAAAAACGAATTGAAGGAAAACCGCTTCGAATTGAATACGAGTCTCAAAGACAATAGACACGAGCTTAATGATAACCTTGACCGCGTTTCTAAAAACATTGAAAGCAAGCTCCAAGCAATAAAAGAAGGGATTGATAAGAACTCGGCTGTTAATCGGGATGAACTTAGCAAATCACTAAAAGAATTCGGTGAAACATTTAGCAAAAGTGTCACTGAATTTAACAACCTCCAAAAGGAGAAATTCGAAGCCATGGAAGGCAAACAGGATGAGCTGGTGAAGTCTACCGAGCTTAAACTGGAAAAAATGCGTGAAACGGTTGATGAAAAACTTCACAAAACTTTGGAAGAAAGACTTGGACAATCCTTTAAGTTAGTAAGTGAACGACTCGAAGCTGTACAAAAAGGATTGGGTGAAATGCAGAATCTAGCTACTGGAGTTGGTGATCTGAAAAAAGTATTGAGCAACGTAAAAACGCGTGGAGTTCTTGGTGAAATCCGTCTAGGAAATATTCTTGAACAGATCTTGGCGCCTGAGCAGTATGACGCGAACGTAAAAACAAAATCAGGATCCAATGATCACGTAGAGTTTGCGATTAAGCTACCCGGTCGTGATGATGACGGTAAACAGGTTTATCTTCCAATAGATGCAAAATTCCCGCAAGAGGATTATGTCAGACTGCAGACAGCATACGACGAAGGAGACCTAGCAGGAATAGATACTGCTACACGCTCATTGACCAATTCAATTAAAAAATTCGCAAAGGAAATTCATTCAAAGTATATTGACCCTCCGAATACTACAGATTTTGGGATCATGTTCCTGCCTATTGAAGGGCTATTTGCAGAAGTAGTGCGCCAACCCGATCTTGTTGCTCTATTACAGCGTGAATACAAGATCATAATAACCGGACCTACAACTCTTGCAGCAATGCTGAACAGTCTGCAAATGGGCTTCAAAACATTAGCTATTCAAAAACGAAGCAGCGAAGTATGGAAGATCCTTGGTGCGGTTAAAACAGAATTTAACAAATTCGGAGGTGTGCTCGAGAAAGCACAGAAAAAGATCAATGAAGCGAATAAGGAGATCGACACACTCGTAGGAACAAGAACACGTATGATGATGTCGAAACTTAAAAAGGTAGAAGAATTGCCCGCTGTTGACAGTCAAAACGTTTTAGAAAACCTGGATCAACCAGAAAACGAAGAATCGAACGAATGAAACTAAATACTTTAATAGCACTGCTCTGCACAAGCTTTCTATTAGGGGCTTGCTTCTCAGAAAAAGATGAGGATATTGTGCATCATGACTTCAATGAAGATCATGTGGTAACACCTGTTATCCAAGAAATTCCAGCCGATACTCAAAAAATATGGCTTTCAGAAGAGGCCGTCGAGATCGACTTAGACTCGTTGATCCTTTCTTTAGACAGTCTGGAGTTCTTTATTGACACAACGAATAGTACCGATGACTCAACATTTATCTATTTGGAGCTAGGTTCATCCCTTGCTGATCTGTATTTCGGGGTAAAAAGTATGTTTGACAGTGTTTCCACAACTGTGATGTATCAATTTGAAACGAGCCTCACAATCTCCAATGAAGGTCCGCATTGCGATCTTATCGAATGGAAACATTTCACATCTGTACCGGATACACTATTAGCAGTTGATTCTAAAGGGGTTTATCAGTTCAAGAATGGCTACGAGGATAGTCTAAGCAGCGCATTCCCTGAAGTTAGTATGAAGGATGTCAGAAAGGCTATTTTAAATTCTTGTGGAGAACATTGGCTTGAACACACCAAAGAATCAAATTCAATTCACGAATACCCCTTCAGTGTATCTATCAGCAGGGAGATCATTAGAATTTTAATTACAAATAATGAAGGCGAGATAATTCGCGAGAAATTTATAATTTTCGAAATACCCATGGGGTGCTAATTTTAAATAATAAAATATGAAAATCAACTATTTACTACTATTCGGGCTTCTTACAACAATGACACTAGCTTCATGTGGAGGGGCAGAATCAACTGATGATGCAGCTGGAGAAACAGCAGAAACACAAGAAGAAACTGCCGAGCCTGAAGCGAAATCCTGCAAGCTAAAAAGCTACTCCTTCCAATTAGGAGACAAGTCACGAACATTGCACTTCAATTACGATGGTGACAATCTCAAGACTCTGGAAATGACGGAAGCAGGTAATGATGAGAAGCAAGCTATGAACTATACGTACGATGAATCAGGTAATCTGAGCTCGTTTGAACTTGATAAAAGCAAAGCAACCTATGTTTACGACGCGGATGGGCGATTGATTGAGATCAAAGGAGAAGGTAACCTAAACACGCGTACTTTCGAGTATGACGAGGAAGGTAGAATGATCAAGCAAGTTACCCTATTCGGAGGAAAGCCATACACAACACATATTTACTCGTATGACAACGAAACCCCAACGAAGGTGGAATTAATGATGAAAGGTGAATTGTATGAAACGTACGCATTACTTTTCGATGACAAGAAAAACCCATTGATGCACAAAGGAATCTTTGCTAACAGCGCAGAAATGATGTTGGGATATGCTGTTGCTAACTTCCATCACAATGTAGTGACAGTAACTACTACGAACAAAAAGGGAGAAGAAGACAAACGTGAATATTCGTATGAATATGATGAGAATGGCTACCCTACTTCAGAGAAACGTAAGCGCGGAGATCAGGAAATCGTTACAGTTTACGAATACGACTGCCAGTAAATCCAGCGAACTATTTTGATAGAGGGTCATTCGACCCTCTTTTTATTTGAACTCATTTCAAATTAGCACTCTACGTTCAACGCATTTCTAAATTATGTAATTTGGAGTATGCCGTTTAATCGTCTTAACCACTCAGTTCTCGGTGAAATTCGTCCCAGATTTGCGCTCAAAGTTGAATGCGAACCTGAAGAGGCATTGAATCAGATAGAAAACTCACTCATAAAGGACAGAACCGTTATCGGTGAACGTTCAAACAGTGTTATATTTCTTCATACCCCGAGCTGGGAAAGACATTATTGGTCTCCTGATATGACAGTTCGTATTGAAGTGGAAGAATACACAGATTATACAACTGTTTCTTGCCTCGTAGGACCTCGACAAGCCGTTTGGGCACTGTTCGCGTTCATCTATGCGGCAATAGGACTGGTAACAGTCTTTGGTGGAATCTTTGGATTAGTCGAACACAACACATCTGGCTCAAGCTTATGGATCTATGTTATTCCAATCGGAATAGTACTTTTGTCGACGGTGTTTATCACGGCAAAATTTGGACAGCACAAAGGACGAGATCAGATGTTACACTTGATCAGTTTCCTTTATCATTCTCTCGAAGAGATCACAGAAATTGAACGCATTGAACAACGTTAATTATTGCTCATTAACAATATGAAAAACACACTGAAAGTCCACTTTCTTGGCGCCTCCGGAACTGTGACAGGTTCTAAATTTTTAATTGAAACAAACAATCATAAAATACTGATTGACTGTGGTTTATTTCAAGGATTAAAGAAGCTGAGGCAGATGAACTGGGATTATTTACCGGTAAACGCCAATGAGATCGACTGCATCCTTCTAACCCATGGTCACCTGGATCATTGTGGGTTCATTCCAAGACTTGTTAATATGGGTTTCAAAGGTGAAATACTTGGAACTCAGCCCACGCTTAAGATCGCTGAGATCATCCTAAAAGACAGCGCAAAAATTCAAGAAGAGGAAGCAGCTAAAGCCAACAAATATCATTATTCAAAACACGACCCGGCCGAACCCCTTTATACGATCAAAGATGCAGAAAAAGCGATTCAACACTTTTCCCCCATTCATGATAACCAATGGTATGAAGTACGGGAAGGCATTAAGGCACGTTTCAGATATGCCGGACATATTATTGGAGCAACCTTCATTGAACTGAACGTTAATGGCGAAAGACTTGTTTTCTCAGGCGACCTTGGGAGACAAAACGACCTATTGATGCGGGCGCCTGAAACCCCGGCAAAAGCAGACTATCTATTCATTGAGAGTACGTACGGAAATAAAATTCATCCAATCGTCGACATCGAACAAAAACTAGCAGATATAATTCAGCACACTTACGACAAGGGAGGAAACCTGATCATTCCAGCCTTTGCAGTGGAAAGAGCACAGCTCTTGATGTTCATCCTTTGGAAATTGAGAATGAAGCGTAAGATCCCATCTATCCCAATGGTATTAGACTCACCAATGGGATCGAATGTGCTTAAGGTCTTCGGAAATTATTCAGAATGGCACAAAATGAGTAATGCAGATTGTCAAGCGATGTGTGATAGCTTTATCATTGTAGAAGATTACAGAGAGACACTTCAGCTATCTCAAGACAATACAAGCAAGATCATCATTGCAGGAAGCGGAATGGTTACAGGGGGACGTGTCCTTAATTATCTTGTCGAGCTCCTCGATGATACCGCTACATCCATTTTTCTGGTTGGTTTCCAAGCTGAAGGAACAAGAGGTAGAGACCTTTTGGAAGGAGCTTCGGAGCTAAAGATCTTTGGAAAGTATTTCCCTGTGAAAGCTGAGGTTTTCAGCGATGAATCAATGTCAGCGCATGGCGATCAAAAAGACCTTCTTGACTGGGTGAGCAACATAGTTACTCCACCTAAAAATACATTCATTATCCACGGAGAACCCCATGCAGCTGATGCACTAAGAAGAAAATTCGAAGACACCTTAAAATGGAAGGCTCATATTCCTGAACTTTATGAGATCGTTGACCTATCGAATTAATAAAATTAAAAACCTTATACCTTTGCAAAAAACCAACTAATGAAAAATACTTTTATTTTAATCGCAATTGCCGCAGCACTCTATGCTTGCGGGGAAACTCAAAAGAACTTCGGACCTGCTGAGGTTGATCCTTCAAAAGCCATCTCAGTAAAAGAAATGCTTACTGAAATGGATGAAGCATCCGAGGCTAAAGAATTTACGTTCGAAGGTGAGTTAACAGAAGTTTGCTCAAAAGCAGGATGTTGGGTAAACATTGATAAAGGTGACGGTGAGACATTTATGGTTCGCTTTAAAGATCACTTTACTATCCCAACTGACACGAAAGTTGGAGCTAGTGCTTATTTCCACGGAACAGCATACTGGGATACTATCCCGGTTGATATGCTTCAACACTTCGCTGAAGACGCAGGGAAAAGCAAAGAAGAAATCAATGCGATCAATGAACCTAAATTTGAACTAGGTTTCGAAGCGGACGGAATCCTGCTCAAATAGTCGCCAGAACAATATCTTTTAGAGGGAGGCCAATTGCCTCCCTTTTTTGTACATTCATAGTATGATCAAACAACTGGAACATATTATTGGACGGGTTATTTCGGATGCCGTGAGAATTGATGGGAATGCACATCCGGATGAATTACAGGTTGCTAAGCAGCTCTTAGACGACTGGAGACAAATTGAATTTCATGGAGAGCTAATAGATTTCAATGCGTGGTATATCTTTCAAGACCAGTTCAAGGAAGATCAAGACGAACTCATAACTTACAGGGAACTAGAAGCTTTCATGGAAAAATATAAAAAAGATCTTCCGGAAAACTTTGGAAATGACCTCGTTGAAGCCTGTTACCGCATTGCTTCAGCAACATCACAGCGAAATAAGGCTGAGCTTGTCTTCATGAGTAAGATTCGCTCCATCGTGGAGAAATAGCTACCAGCCACCTCCACCTCCGCCGCCACCGCCGCCGCCGGAAAAACCACCACCACTGCTTGACGATCCCCCTGATCCCGGTGGAGTTGCCGCGGAACTGATAGCAGTTGACAGGTTTGATGAAAAAGTTGCAAAATGTGCAGCAGAAACACCATGAAAATATCCCATACGCGAAGGCATTTGCTCCTTGATCATTACCGGGTCAAACTTCCTTTGCCATTCCTTCGCTAAACCTAACGCGATCGCAAAAGGTAAATTCTCTTCAAAATGATCAAAACTAAGGTCAGGTGGATTTAAAGCTTTAATTCGATTTACGTCAGCATATTTCATATACATTTTAAAGCCGTCTATCTCATCCATTTTCTGTCTCCCAAGATTAGTTGGCTGTTCATAAAGCCTATTAAAAATGATATTTAATACTAAATGTAATACCCCTCCTACGATTATCATTGGAATCAGCCCTCCATAGAACCAATAAGCCAGGGTTCCAAGACCAACAGTTAGCAACAGCGGCAAGAATTGCTTTGCCTTTAAATGGTTGTTCCGGAGATAATACACCTTGTCTTGTTTTTTATCCAAACGTGCATCGAGCAGCTTATATGCAGATGCGACACGTGCATTATACTTCCCGTCTTTGATCACCATCAGATCTTTAGAGCCAAAGATCCTATCATAAAACGCTTCCTCAATATCATTCAACGGTTTTTTAGCCTTATCCAACGGAAGCCTTGTGATGATATAGTTTGTATCTCCGAAAATGCCTTTCTGTTCCTTTTGTTCAATCTCAACAACCCCTTTTACAGCTAACCCTACCAATTGAGCTCCAAACATCTCATTAGTTGAACGGCCTTCCTTATCCAAATAAGCGCATTCGGCCGGTGAAAAACCTTCAGGCGCATAGTATCGTGGGATGATCACCCCTGGTTTGGGATCTCTACCGTAACGGTGCCATGAAATAAAATTGAAGACAAACCCAATAACCACACCAACCAGCACTGCAAATAAGATCGCATAGGTCTTCAGGAAATGAATAAACTTATCAAACCCTGTAGGATATGACACAGCTCCTTTACTCCAGCCAACAGAAACGGTTAGATTTTCTCTTGAATATAACGGCTTTGTTGTCTTAAAAAAAACCGATGTCCCATCTTCATGGACAATATAATCGCTACCTGATTCTCCATAACCACCAGTATAAGCCGTGTAAGCAACCAATTCAGCACCTTCCGGCAAGTGAACTGTGGCAGAAACAGAATCAATGATAAAATCCCAGCCGGCACCGTTAATATTCCAATAGAACTCATCCCTATCATCAAAATATCCTAGAACATTGTCTACCCTATATTTTATGGTATATGTATAATATCCCTCTGGTAAAAAGACTTCTTCCGAGCCAATATAAATCGCTATCCCATTGGATCTCCATTTTGTGTGATACGCCTCTGGCTTACCATCCTTCAAAACTTCCAGCAACTCAAAACCAACGTGGTAGTTCCCGCCCTCATAGATATATGACAATGGCAACTCGCGATAGATTCCACGCTTTATATCATACCCGGCAGCATACACCTTGATGGTTTCCGTAACTACAACCTCAGTGGACTTTTGCACCTTTAGATCACTGTGATAAGTTAAGATATGCTCATACTCTGCCGACGCCTTAAGACCAACAAAACAGATCAGGAATATAATTAGAAACTTCATGCTACTTGTTCAAATCGATTGTTGGCACAACCTCTTCTCCATCATTGATCTTATAAAAGCTCATCTCCTTGAACCCAAAAACACTAGCTACAACGGAGCTAGGAAAGGAACCCACTTTTATATTTAATTCACGTACCGTTCCATTGTAATAGCGTCTTGCTAGCGCAAGCTCATCCTCCACTTTAGAGAGATTATTCATCAATTCTTTAAACTGATCATTCGCTTTTAATTCAGGATAATCTTCGACGAGTATTCGAATCTGCCTTAAGTGCGAAGTTATATTAGCATCTGTTGCAGCCACGTCTGATAAAGAGCTGTCCTTTACCCTTTCTTCAACGATCCTTTGCAATGTTTCGGCCTCATGCTTGTTGTAGCCTTTAACCGCTTCAATGAGATTTGGAATTAGCTCGAACCGTTTTTTAAGGTGAACATCTATACCACTAAATGCCTCCTCCACAATGTTTTGAGCACTGATGAAGCCATTATACACTAGCCAAGTGGCTACCAGTATAATAGCAATTAGAGTTCCTAAAATTAATAGTGGTATCATAAAAACGTTTTCCTAAATATAGTAAAAACGTTGCGCCAAGATTAGACAACAACAGTGTCAAATTCTTCACTCCAGACCACGGCCTTATCTGGAAAATCACTGAACACACCATCGACCCCCATAAAAATCAAATTCTTGAGAACACCGGGTTCATTTACTGTCCATGGGTAAACTTTAAATCCTGCCTTATGGATCTGCTCGACCGCTGAGTATGATACATCTGCGGCATTTGGGTTAATTGCAATAGCTTGAATTTCCTCGGCAAAACCGATAGCTTCAACTGGAGAAGCATCTGTTAAAACGGCGATTGGAATGCTTTTATTCAAGGATCTCATTTGTTTTAGCTCATCCCAGTTAAAACTAGAAATGACAAAACGGCTTCTTAATGATTCTTCACTCAACCCTAGCTTATCGATCAATTGCTGAACACCGTTTGCCGTATTAACTCCCTTTAACTCAATGTTGATAAGAATTTCCGATCCCATCAAAAGTTTAAGCACCTTATCAAGAGTTGAAATCTTTTCTCCGCCTACTAACTGAACCTCATTGATCTCGCTTATTGTTAAACGCTCAATTGAATCTTCAGATAGCGATAGGCGCTCCAGGCTCACATCATGGAATACTACTATCTCACCAGAGGCACACTTAAAAACATCTAATTCTACAGCCTTTGCATTCAATTCAATGGCTTTGTGAAATGCAGAAATGGTATTCTCTAACTCATACCCGCTAGCGCCACGATGTGCAAACACCGTGAAATCGTCCATCGGTGCTTGTTCATTTGAAACCGAGCACGACACCACACCTAAAACCAAAGCTGTTGCCATAAGCAGATATTGTAAATTCATATGGCAAGTATAAGCCTGAAAGTTTAATTCAATATCATCCTAACTTTAAATTATTCAGTCACTTGAGATTCTTAAGCAAAACTCAGCCTTTCAAGAGTTCATTATTTATTAACACTTGACTCTTAATAACCTCAAATCAAAGTCGTAAATTGTGTCACAAAATTATGAACTACTGACTATGAAATTCATTTCAAGAAGATTTACACTTCTATTTTCAGCATTATTCATCTGTTCCGTAAACTTCGCGCAGCTCAGCGTTAACAACGGTTTTACTGCCCAACAACTTGGTAACAACCTCGCGGGTAACAATGTGAATGTATTTAATGCGACTATTTCAGGAGACCCGGTTCAATACGGAACTTTCAACTACGTTGGAACAGACTTAGGACTGAACTCTGGGGTAATCTTAAGCACCGGTGACATTTTTGATGCCGTTGGTCCAAACTCATCTAATCAAACCTCATCGAATATTGGAGGGCCTGGAGACAATGATCTAACAAACCTCGCAGGCTTCAACACGAATGACGCTGTAGTTTTTGAATTCGACTTTGAAGTTCAAGGTGATGAAATCGAATTTAACTTCGTCTTCTTATCTGAAGAATACAACGAATTCGTAAACACCGGATTCAACGATGTCTTTGCATTTTACATCAGTGGGCCGGGCATTGTTGGGCAAGAAAACCTAGCAGTCGTTCCGGGAACAACTACACCTGTTACGATAAACACTATAAACAATGGATCTTTTTTCCAGTTTTATAATGATAATGAAAATGGTGCTGTGAATATAGAGTTTGATGGTTTCACAACACTAATGACAGCGTTCAAAGATGGTTTGCAACAATGTGGGATATACACTTTATCATTGAGAATAGCAGACGGTAGCGATAGCGCTTTGGATTCAGGAGTATTACTTCAAGAGAACTCATTGGTTCAAGCGGGAATATCCGCATCAAGTAGCACATTCAGTGCTAATAATACTGCTTTAGAGGGATGTATAGAAGCAAGCTTCACATTCCAATTAGACAGTGCCCTTAACCAACCGGTAAATATTCCAATTAGCATCGGGGGAACAGCCACTAATGGGGTTGATTACTCCTTTATAGATAGTATGATCACGATTCCTCCAGGACAGACTTCAGCAACATTGATCATCGATGCAATTGCAGACGGACTTCCTGAGGGACAAGAAGTGGTTGAACTTTACTACACACCTTCCCCTTGTCAACCACAAGACACTGTATTCCTCTATATTGATGACTATACACCTCTTGAATATGAAGTGTTCCCTACTGACGTCACATGCGCAGGAACAGCGGATGGAACAGTTGATTTGAGCGTTACCGGCGGAATTGCTCCTTACACGCTAACACTCACAGACTCAATTACGGGCGATCAAACTGTACATACAACCTTCCCTGTTGTTGGATTGGATCAAGGAACTTATTACGTCGAAGTAATTGATGGGTACGGTTGTACAGCCGAGGATATTGTTGCCGGAAACCTATTCGACGCGGGAACAACATTCATCCCAGACGGTGCCGGTCAGTCATACAGCAGCCAGATCAACCTAAGTGGTTTTGGTGGAACAGCTACAGTGCAAACAGCTGATCAGATACAATCCGTATGTGCCACGCTTGAACATTCAAAGATCGGAGAGCTATTGATCACACTCACATCTCCTGACGGAACTCAAGTGATCTTAAAAGAGCAACCGGGAGGGAATAACACAAACCTTGGAGAACCTTGTGCACTTGGACCAACTGATGGAGGCCAAGGAAACATCAACACTGACCCTGGTATAGGTTACAACTACTGCTGGCAGAACATTTCTACGTTTGGAACGATGGTAGCTGAGTCAGGAAACTATACATACACCTACACAAATCCTTGTGACGGTTCACAGCAGAGTGATAAATATCTTCCATCTGGATCATACCAGCCTTATGAGAGTTTCGATAACTTCATTGGTGCTCAATTAAACGGTAACTGGACAATTGAAGTAACTGATAACATTCCGAATAATAATGGATACATCTTCGACTGGAGTATCAGTTTAATGGCAGATCCGCCAGATTCAGTCTTTACTATCAACGAACCTGCAGGACCTACATTCGCTCATACAAGCGTTGATCCTGACTGTGGAGGAACAAACGGAAGTATTGACCTTACAGTTACTGGTGGAGATGCACCGTTCACATTCCTTTGGAGCAATGGAGCAACGACGGAGGACTTAGCTGGAATAGGTGCAGGTACGTATACGGTTGATGTAACAGACAACAACCTTTGTGTTCACTCTTATCAAGTCAACCTTTCTAATAATGGATCATTGATCGTTTCAGGTGTTTCAACGAATGAAACATGTGTTGACGCTGATAATGGATCTATAGATTTAACAGTAGCAGGAGGAACTGCTCCGATTAACTACTCATGGAGTAATGGAGAAACAACTGAAGATGTTTTCAATCTTGCACCTGGCAACTATACGGTTAACGTATCCGATGCCACAGGATGCCAGGGAGTTGCCAGCTTCATGGTTGAACAAGCAGCAAACATTAACATTGCAGCAAACATTACTAACGAGAATTGTGGTGACCAGGAAGGAATCATAGACATCACAGTATTTGGCACTGCAGCTCCAACTAGCTACTCTTGGAGCAATGGTGACATAACAGAAGATATAGATGAGCTTGCACAAGGAACTTACATTGTTAACTTAACAGACGGCAACGGATGTATTGCTACGGATACTTTTACAGTGATCAACCTCGTTGGTAACTGTGTTCCGGACTGTGATTTGGCTATTACAAACTCAACTGTTAACAATGAGAACTGTGGAAACGTTGATGGAAACATCAACCTCACAGTCTTTACTACGAATGGTCCCGCATCTTACATATGGAGTAATGGTGCAACAACGGAAGACCTATCAGGACTTGCTGCTGGAACTTACGACGTTACGATCACAGACCTTGAAGGATGTGAAGTAATGGATGTGTTTACAGTGACAAACTCGACGGGAGGTCTCGCGATCACATCGATCAACACAACCAATGAATATTGTGGCAACGGACAAGGAGCGGCAGATGCAACGATTACTGGAGGTGCACAACCATACACTTACGCTTGGAGTAACGGCGCGATAACACAAGATCTTTCTGGTGTAGCAGCAGGAACGTATACTTTAACAGTAACAGATGATAATGGGTGTTCAGCCGTGCAATCAGTAGATATTATCAATGATGCTGGAAACCTTGCTCAGACTTATGGCAATGCCGTAGATGAAGTTTGTAGCAATGGAAGCGGATCGATCGACATCATAATTGAAGGTGGACAACAACCCTACTCTTACAACTGGAGTAATGGAGCAACAACGGAAGATCTTGTTGGTTTATCCGCTGGAACTTATTCATGCACGATCACTGATGCCGGCGGTTGTGCTATAAGCACACCGGTTTATACAGTAAGCAACCAATCTGGGACACTTGCAATTACAAGTGTAGATGTAGACAATGAAGTTTGTAGTAACAACGCAGGAAGTATTGAAATTCTGATCTCTGGCGGAGTTGCACCTTACATGTTCAGCTGGAACAACGGAGAAACAACACAAGATATATTCAACCTATCTGCTGGAACTTTCGAAGCTACAGTTACAGATGATAGCGGATGTTCAGTTTCCACAGGAAACCTGAACCTAATCAATGAAAGCGGAACATTAAACCTTGTTGGAATTACTGCATTCGACGAATTGTGCGGAAATGGAACAGGCTCAATCAATTTAGAAGTAACTGGAGGAACAGCTCCTCTATCCTACTCTTGGAGTAATGGAAGTAACAGTGAAGACTTAACAAATGTATCAGCCGGAAACTACACAGTTATTGTAAATGATATAAATGGATGTTCTGTTACTGGTTCTGAAACTGTGAATAACGACCCTGGTGTACTTAACATTGATAACATCATCGTTACGAATGAGAACTGTGGTGGAATGGATGGAGCGTTAGATGCGATCGTATCAGGAGCAGCAATGCCAGCAACCTACGCTTGGTCTAATGGAGCAACTACTGAAGACCTAACAGGATTAGGAGCAGGAACTTACATTTTAGAAGTTATAGATCTTAATGGATGTTCTACAACTGCTTCGGCTACATTAGCCAATATCGCAAATGGAATTACGCTAACGAATTCACAAGTGACAAATGAGATCTGTGGAGATGTTACCGGTGCTATTCAATTAGAAATTACCGGAGGGACATTGCCTTATACTTATTCTTGGTCAAATGGAGCTACTACTGAAGATCTTTCAGGATTATCAGCAGGCACATACACATGCACGATAACGGACAATACGGGATGTTCAATTGTTGCAGGTCCTTTCACTGTGAACAACAGTACGGGAGGGCTTAATGTCACACTAGCTTCTAGCACAGATGAGACCTGTTCTGACGCTTCCGGAGCGATCGATGTAACGATTACTGGTGGTACGGCACCATACAGCTATAGCTGGAATTCAGGACAAACTACTGAAGACATCTCGGGACTTATTTCAGGGACTTACTCAATTACAGTTACTGATGCTTCCGGTTGTACAGACCAACTAACAGTAACAATCTCAAATACAGCTGGCACACTCGCCATTACTGATATTTCGTCTACAGATGAATTGTGTACAGGGGCCAACGGAGCTATAGATATTACTGTAGCTGGCGGAACACCGGGCTACACTTACGCATGGTCGAATGCAGCGGTTACCGAAGATCTTACAGGTTTTTCAGCTGGAATTTATGATGTAACTGTAACAGACCTTAACGGCTGCTCTGTTTCTTCAGGGCCGATCACAGTTAACAACAGCGCTGGCAACTTCCAGGTTACCGGAATCAATGTTGTCAATGAAAACTGTGGAGACGGTCTTGGGAATGTTGACCTAATCGTCTCGGGAGCATCTGGCACCGTGACTTATACATGGTCTAATGGGGCAACATCTCAAGACTTGAATAACGTTCCTGCAGGATCATACTCAGGAACAGCAACAGATGTAGCGGGTTGTACAGTTACGTTCTCAGCAACGGTACAAAACGATCCGGGCATCATGACAGTATCTGATGTAATATCAAATACAACATGCGGTTCAAATAATGGATCGATCGATATTACAGTAAACGATGGTACAGGACCGTTCACATATGTTTGGTCAAATGGTGCAACAACAGAAGACATCTTTGGACTTATACCGGGAACATATATTTGCAATGTAACTGACGCAAATGGATGTACAGTGGACTACAGTGGAACTGTCCTCGACGAAGGCGGTCCAGTGATCAACAGTGTTTCAAGCACCGATGAATCCTGCAGCAATAGCAATGGTTCGATCACATTAAATGTTTCAGGAGGAACTCAGCCATATACTTATTCTTGGACAGGTCCTCCGGTTAACCCTTGCTGTACTTATACGCTTGACATGCAAGATCAAGGTAACAGCTGGAATGGAGCTTCGATAGATGTATTCATTGATGGCGTATTAGAAGGAAACTATACTGTACCAGGAGGTGGTGCCAACATCGAAACTTTCCCTGTTTGTAATGGACAGAACATTGAATTGGTCTGGAATCAGGGAGGATTTGACAACGAAGTATCATTTGACATGCTTGACGGTTCGGGAACTGTAGTCTTCAGTCAGGGAGGTAGCCCAACACCTGGAACAATCTATACTGGTGCTGCAACTTGCGCGGGAGGAATATTGGATAGCTCTACTGAAGCTGGTTTATCAGCAGGAACTTACAACGTTATCGTTACTGATGCTAATGGATGTGAAGACAGTGTAACCGTGGTACTTCAAAATGGAAGTGGGAACTTACAGTTCACTAATGCTGTTGCAACAGACGAAACATGTTCTGACGCCAATGGAGTTATTGACATTTCAGTAACAGGAACGGCTCCATTCACTTACTCTTGGAGTAACAGTGCAACAACTGAAGATCTATCAGGACTTTCAGCTGGTACATATACAGTGGATGTAACTGACCCGAATGGATGTGCTATCCAGGAAACATTTACACTTACAAATATTACGAATGGCCTCACGATCACATCAAGCACAGTAACAGATGAAAACTGTGGAGATGCAACTGGAGCGATCGATATCACACCTACTGGTGGTAATGGACCTCTATCCTACTCTTGGAGTAATGGATACACTGCTGAAGATATCTTCGGATTAAGTGCAGGAACTTACACTGTGACTGTCTCGGACGGATCTGTTTGTGACTATGTTGAATCATTCACAGTAGCGAATACTTCTTCGGTAGTCTTGACATCGACTGTAACAGATGCAACATGTGGAAGCGCGAACGGGTCAATTGATCTAATGATCTCAGGAGGAACAGCACCATACGCTTTTGTTTGGAGCAACGGTCAGTTCACAGAAGACCTTTCAAATATAGCTGCAGGAGCATATACTGTAACGGTTACCGATGACACAGGATGTGAGTCAACTACCACAATTACTGTTGGAGACTCAAACGGTGGAATCACGATCAACGGTACAGTAACAGATGAATTCTGTGGAGATGTGGACGGTGCGATCGATGTAACTGTGAACGGAGGAACTGCTCCTTACACTTACCAATGGAATAACGGTTCAACAAACGAAGACCTTACTGCAATCGCTCAAGGAGGATATACAGTAACAGTTGCTGATCAAAATGGATGTTCTGAAACAGCAACATTCAACGTAGCATCTGAAGGTAACTTCAACTACACGGTGAATATTACAAATGAAGACTGTATCGCAGCCAATGGAGCTGTTGACCTGGTGTTTGGAGGATTTGGACAACCAAATGACTTCTCATGGAGCAATGGCGCAACGACGCAGGATATCACTAACGTATCTACTGGATGGTATACGGTTGAAATGTCTTCAACATTTGGTCCTGGAGGAGGATGTACAATGGTGGACTCTTTCTTCGTTGATCAAAATATGGGGTCTTTAAATATTGACTCATTGGTAGTTTTAAATGAGACATGTAATCTTTCAGACGGAAGCATTAACGCATTTATCTCTGGAGGTACAACACCATACTCTTATTCTTGGAGTAACGGAGCTACCACTGAAGATCTCGTAGGATTAAATGGTGGAACATACACGTTAACTGTAACAGATATTAACGGTTGTTCTTCAACGTCTACGGCATCTATTAGCAGCTACACATTTGGATTTGGTATTGCTGGTGCTTCGATCACGAACGAAGTTTGTGGAGACGGAACAGGTGCCATAGACATTACTGTTACCGGTGGTGTAACACCTTACTCATACGTTTGGTCTAACGCAGCCACAACAGAAGATCTAACAGGATTGAATGCTGGAAACTACACTGTAACTGTTACGGATGCTGGAGGATGCGACGTGAATAATACATTCACTGTTGGAAACACAACAAATGGATTCAATGTTAGCTCAGTTGTTACGGATGAAACATGTGGTGACCTTAACGGTGCAATCGACCTTACTACCAATGGCGGTGTTGCTCCAATAACATTTAACTGGTCAACGGGTGCGACAACAGAAGATCTGACGGGTCTTACGGGCGGAACATATACTTGTACGATCACAGACAACACTGGGTGTGCAATCGTAATTACGGAAGATGTGATCTCTTACAGCTCGAACTTCGTCATGGGAACACCGACAATAACTGACGAGTCTTGCGGAGACGGCACTGGAGCAATTATTGTGAACCCAACTGGAGGAACAGCACCACTTACCTACTCTTGGGGGTCATCGAACCCATGCTGTACATACACATTGAACATGTACGATCTAAATAACAATGGATGGGGAGGCACACCAATTCCAGAAGTTCTTGTATATCTAAACGGATCTCTGTTCGGAAACTTCACCGTTCCAGCAGGTAACGGAAACAGCTTTAATTCTGTTGACATTCCTGTGTGTGATGGTGATGTACTCGACTTCGAATACGTAGAAGCTGCTCAGAATCAGAACAACACTTATGAAGTACTCGATGGAAACGGTAACATCATCTTTGCTGACGGTCCGAATCCATTCAACGGAATTGCATTCACAACTACAGTAAGCTGTAGCCCAGGAGGCAGCAACTCTCTTACGGGTCTGAATGCAGGTGACTACTATCTTGAGATCACCGATGCTGTGGGCTGTACAGTAGCGGACACATTCACTGTGGTTAATAACACTGGTGGATTTGGAATCAGCTCTGCGGTCATCACAGATGAGTCTTGTGAGCAAATGAACGGAGCGATCGACATCACTCTTCAAGGAGCTTCAATGCCTATTACTTACAGCTGGAATACAGGAGCCGGAGCACAAGACATTTCAGGCCTAGGAAGTGGGAATTATACAGTTACTGTAACAGACGGTACCGGATGCGAGGTGACAGAAACTTACACCGTGAACAATAACGGTAATGGTGTAAACCTAATATCAGAGGCTGTAACAGACGCTACCTGCGCAACATGTAATGATGGGGCAATCGACATTGAAGTTGATCCTGCCGGAGCCCCTTATTCATTTGCTTGGAGCAACGGTGCGACGGATGAGGATCAGGTGGCACTGTTCCCAGGAACGTATACAGTAACAATAACTAATGCTGACGGATGTGACACAACAATCACATATGAAGTCTTGAACACAGCCGCTATCGATGAAATCGGTGATCTAATTATCCAGATCCACCCTAACCCATCGAATGGTATGATCGAGGTTTCATTTAGCAATGTCATTGATAATGAAATGCAACTTACTGTTCACGATGCAGCAGGAAGAATTGTGATCGACAGAACGATGAACATGCATGGATCAGGTAAACGAGTATTAGACCTAAGAGAATTAAGCATGGGAACATATGTTCTGAAGCTGAGAGGAGAAACAAACTCCTACACGACTAGGATCGTGATACAACATTAAAAGAAAAGCCTCCTGAAAAGGGGGCTTTTTTATATGATCAATCCATCACCCATGGTGATGATCCTATCTGTTCGTTCGGCAAAATCCGTATCGTGAGTCACTACCAATAATGACAACCCCTCCTCTTCTGCAAGTTCTTTAAAGATATTGAACACATTATCTGAGTTCTTACTGTCAAGATTTCCTGTTGGCTCATCTCCCATGATAATACTTGGACTGTTTATCAAGGCACGGGCAATTGCGACACGCTGTTTTTGTCCACCTGAAATACGACTAGACAGTTTTTTCGCTTGATCTTCAATTCCAAGCAAGCGCAGTTTCTCATAAGCGTCATGCTCTATCTCCGCTAATGATTTTAGCCCGAGTTTTTTCGCAGGTAACATTACATTTTCCATTACCGTAAACTCAGCCAACAAATAATGAAACTGAAATACGAAACCAATCTCTTTACTGCGCAAAAGAGCAAGTTCATCTGCTGTTCTACCAGTAACCAGCTCATTGTTCAAGAATAACTCACCCTTGTAGTCCGTATCCATGGTGGAAAGAATATAGAGAAGTGTCGATTTACCGCAACCCGACTTCCCCATAATGGATACGAATTCACCAGAGTTTACATGCAACGAGATATCCTTAAGCACATGAAATTCAACAGGCTTGTAGAAATACTTATTGATATTTTTCGCTTCCAATACCTTCATTGCCCTCTAATAATTTCAACAGGATCGATGTTCTTCGCCTTTCTTGCCGGAAGATATCCTGCTAAATAAGTGGAAACCAATGCGAACACAATCCCAATAACATAGAACATCGGATCAAAATTCACAGGCATAGTCGTAATAGTAGGCAACGCTTCCGTCTCAAATGGAGCTCTGTCAATTGCTACAGAGGCGAAATAACCTACAACGAGCCCGAGTGCACCTCCAAACATTCCAATGATCATAGCCTGACTTATAAATATTCGTTGAACATCTTTACCGGAAAAACCAGTCGCTTTCAAAATGGCAATATCATTCATCTTCTCATAAATGAACATATTAAGAATGTTATAAATCCCAAATCCAGCGACCAACAATAAGGTTATCGACACCGCATAGGAAATCAGATTTCGTATGTACGTACCTGTTTCAAATTGAGCATTAGCTGTTTGAATATCCACTGCTCTAACACCAAATTTATTCGAGAGCTCCTTTGCCATGGCCGGTGCTAGCTCCATGTTGTTTAGCTTAACATTGAGATCGGTAATATAACTGATCGATTCCCCCATGATCTGTTGAGCCGTCTTTAGATTGATGTAGCTTTGAATGTTGTCGACTTCCGCTAATCCTGACTGGTAAAAACCGACAATCTTTAACGAGAAGATATCACCCTGCACCGTGCCGATTTGAACATAATCACCAAGATTGAGTGAAAGTTTTTTAGCAACTCCCTTTCCAATTAGAATTCCTTTTTCAGAGGTAGCCAGGGCTTGAACAGAACCCTCAACGATATAATCCGACAAATTATACAATCTAGATTCTTCCATCACATCTACCCCAAGTAATGCAGCACTTAACTGTGATGAGCCGGCAAGATAAAAACCTTGCGCTTTAACCATAGGTGTCGCCCCCATTACTTCTTTGCGTTCATTAAGCAAATGCATAATTGGTAAAGCATTATGAATACGTATCTGGCTTTGTTTTGGCTTTACTGAATGTACAACTCTATGCTGTTCTTTATGCTCATCTACGAGATCGATAGGTTGAATTTCACTCGGAACATCCTCATTGTACAAATGAACATGTGGAGTTCTATTTAAGATCATCCCATCCAACAAACTGTTCAATCCAGTCATATAACTCATCATGATGACATATGCACCTATTCCGAAAGTAACACCCAAGGATGCCACGATCGTTTGCTTCTTGCGAGAAAGCAAGTGAGTTTTCGATATGGAAAGGATTACCCGTAGCTTCAAGTTACTCCGGTTTATAGATCGTTTCTCCAACTTTGACCCCTTCCAAGACCTCTACTTCATTTAAGCTACGAACACCGAGCTTTAGCTTGATCATTCCTTCAGGCGTTTCCACCTGATTATCATCAATAAGGTAAGTTAATGGAATCATGACTACCCCTTCTCTTTCCTTCACAACAATATTCCCTTCACCTGTAAGGCCGAGGTACAGTTTCTTCGGGGCCTGGATAAACACCCCATCCAATGCAAATGTCTGCGTTCGTTCGTCCATCTTTGGGGTAATGTGCGTTACTCTACCCTCAAAAACCTGCCCTCTGTATGCCTCAAGATGAACATAGATCTTTTGCCCAACATGTACACGAGTGATATCGACTTCATCTACTTTCATTTTTATCACAAATTCATCACCTGACCCTATCACTGATAATGGCTCCTGTGTCATTACGAGCTCCCCCTCTTCTTTATATACTTCATAGACGATGCCATCTATTTCAGAACGAATTACTGCATCTGAAGTTCGTGATAAACTACTGGTGTACGTATTCTTGGCTTGCTCCAATGATGTTCTTAACTCAGCCTGTGTGCGCTTTATTCTTTTCTTGATCAACTCGTGTGTGTTCTGCGATGCCTTGTACTGTAATTCACTGCTTTCAAATTCGACAGAAGTAATGGCCCCATTTGCAAATAGCTCCTTGTTTCTGTAAAAATTCAATGAGTCATTTCTTCTCTTGAGTCCCGCACTATTCAATTCCAGTTCAAGATCATCCAGCACATTGATCTCACCAGAATAACTTTTCTTAGCAAGCTGGTAAGCCAATTTTGCATTTTCAGAATTCGCATTCGACTGAACGTCTACGATCGTGAATAAAACATCACCTTTCTTTACCGAATCTCCAGGCTTTACAAAAATCTCGTCTATATGACCAGCGATCAACGCATTCACCTGATACAGACCCTTAGGTTCCAAGGAGACACTACTATAGACAGACTCTACAATGTTTCCAGACTTTACTTCATGGCCCTCACGCTCCTCTCCGCATGAAGATAGCACTAGCAAAAACATGGTTCCGTATAAAAATGATTTCACCTTCATTAAATCTCTCATGTTTCGAAATTACAATTACCTTACAATAGTAATTATGACTTACATCAACTTTCGCAATGATATCGGAATATATTGAAAATTTAACACGCGCTTTTGATAATCAGCGAAATGATTCAATTGCTCAGCAACAAAAGTCGTACTTGAAGGGTCAATTTGAATTTTTCGGATTAAAAACGCCTTTGAGAAGAGAAATTCAGAAACCTTTTTTTCGGCCAGAATATCTTCCGACGAAAAGCGAAGCGATTCAAATCACCAAGATCCTTTGGGAAAAACCGGAACGAGAATTCCATTATTTCGGACAGGAATTAATGATGCAGTTTAAAAATAAGCTTGACGAAGAAGACCTGGAGTTTATTGAATATATGATCACTCATAATTCTTGGTGGGACACCGTCGATATGATCGCCAGTCATATAGCAGGAGCTTACTTTAAAAAGTATCCGGGAAAGAAACGTGAATTGATGCTAAGATGGTCTATAAGTGATCATATGTGGATACGAAGAACGTCCATCATCTTTCAACTAAAATATAAAGACGAAACAGACAAAGAATTACTTGCGCAGGTAATAGAGAACAACCTTGGTTCAAAAGAATTCTTCATAAACAAAGCGATTGGATGGGCCCTACGCACCTACAGTGCGATTGATCCTGAATGGGTGAAAGAATTCGTGGAAAATCACCAAAATCTATCACATTTGAGCAAAAAGGAAGCTTTACGTTCAATCAGTTAATACGACGAAAGGTAAAATTAAGTCGTGGCGCTAAAGGCTTTTTAGTTTTTCTAATCTCGTGCTTCCAAGAATGCTGCAATCGACCTTTCATTATTAATAAAGAACCATGCTGTAAAAGCACTCGTAATTTGCGATCTCCGTTGTTTTCTTTAAAAATGATTTCTCTTTCTGCGCCATAACTTACACTTGCTATTGTCGGACAATCACCTAGCTCCGGCTCATTGTCTGCATGTAGTCCCATGCTGTCAGAACCGTCTCTGTATAAATTGATCAAAACAGAATTGAACTCCGCGTTTAAGTAACGGTTCAACAATGATCGTATTTCCTTGGAAACTGGGCTCCACGGTTCCGCTACGTACTCCTTCCTACTGTAAATGTAAGATACATTTGGGTCACCTTCAAAACGAAGTAATCTAGGCTGTAGATACTCCTTACCAAATAATTTAATGGTATCCTGAATTAAAAGGTCCACTTGGAACCAGTTGACCACTTCTCTATCTCTCTTATGATCAAAGTTTTCGATCAGAAAAATTTGCCCGGTGTTGTCATTTAATAGTTCCCTCATGTGAAAGTTTGTTTAAACTTTTGTTTATTCTGTTTAACATTTCTATCTTTACATTAAACAATTTAAGAAACGATTTGAAAACAGCAATCATTCGAAAGGCACATTTTAATGCAGCTCATCGACTTCACAACCCCAGATGGTCAGCTGAAAAGAACCGCGAGATCTTTGGAAAATGCAATAACCCGAACTTTCACGGACACAATTATGTCTTGGAAGTGAAAATCATAGGGGACGTGGATCCACAAACAGGATATGTGATGGACATTAAAGAGTTGAAGGAAATCATTAATAGTGAGGTTACGGATAAATACGATCACAAGAATTTAAATCTTGACGTAGCCGACTTCGCTGAGGTGAATCCCACTGCCGAGAATATTGCCGCAGTGATTTATAGAAACATTAAGAATCGACTAGAACAGAATTTTGAATTAAAAGTAAGATTATATGAAACTGAACGGAACATTGTTGAATACCCAGCCTAGGGAAATGATCAAAATTTCCGATGAAGAGATCGGGGATAACCACATGTGGACTTCTATCGAAACTCCCATGACTGAAACAGCTTTTATGCTGACGGCAGACGAAAAAAGAGAAAAGATAGCACATCATTTCCGTGAGATAATGGAAACCCTGGGTCTTGACTTAACAGACGATAGCCTCAAAGGCACACCTGATCGCGTTGCTAAAATGTATGTTGAAGAAATTTTCTCAGGCTTAGATCCGGCGAATAAACCTAAAATCGCACTCTTTGAAAACAAGTATCAGTATGGAGAAATGCTAGTAGAAAAGAACATTACACTTTTCTCAAACTGCGAACATCACTTTGTGCCAATTATAGGAAAGGCACACATAGCGTATATCTCAAATGGCAAGGTGATCGGACTTTCTAAGCTAAACAGAATTGCGCAGTATTATGCAAAACGTCCTCAAGTCCAGGAGCGTCTAACTATACAGATCGGAAAAGAACTGGAAAGAGTTCTTGGGACGAAAGATATTGCTGTGCTAATCGATGCGGAGCACCTTTGCGTTTCTTCTCGCGGTGTAGAGGATATTAATTCAGCGACGGTCACCTCATACTACGGTGGTAAGTTCGAAGATGAAAAAGTGAGAAAGGAATTCTTAACTTACGTGAACCTATAAATTCATGGAACTTAGTCTTGATGTCACATTTATGAAAACACTTCAAAGTGTTTTCGAGGAAGAACTGAAAAAGGTTCTTGGAAACGACTTGCACGTGAAGCGCATGATCCCGGTGTCGGGAGGTGACATCAATGAAGTATTTAAACTCGAGACTAATAAAGCGAACTTCTGTGTCAAGTTGAATGATGCGATCCTCTATCCGGAAATGTTCGCGAAGGAAGCCCGTGGCCTGGATCAATTGCGTCAATCTTCATTTAGGGTTCCCATGGTAATCACCTCAGGAAGTTATAATGAGTTTGCTTTTCTGATCCTGGAATACATCGAATCGAAAGCACCGAATGATCGTTTTTGGAAGCAGTTTGCGGAAAATCTTGCTGACCTGCACAGCATTCATGGTGAAGCATTCGGCTGGGAAGAGGACAACTATATTGGTACCTTGATTCAAAAAAATCGAAACAATATCAGCTGGGCACAGTTTCTTTTCAATGAACGCTTGAAACCAATGGTGAAACAAGCTGTGGAAAAAGGGCTGATGAATTCTCAAGACCTTTTTTATCTTGAAAAGATCCATTCCCTCACAGATGAATTGTACGGATCATCAAAATCTTCATTAATACATGGTGACTTATGGTCAGGAAATTATATGTCTGATGAAAATGGAGCTCCAGTGTTGATCGATCCAGCGGTTTATTTCGGGCATCCGGACATGGATATTGCTATGACTAAATTATTCGGTGGTTTTGACGACTCACTCTACTCTCTTTACAGTGATATAATTCCACAGGATAAAAATTGGGAAACTCGTACCAAATTATGCAAACTATACCCTCTAATTGTTCACGTGAATTTATTTGGAGGATATTATGTGCAACAGTACCGAGATCTTGTACAAAGATTAATCTAGCTATTGAACAGATCATCTAGTTTCTTGAAACGAAACTCGAAGATTCCCTGAAGCTTTTTCTTAATAAACAAACTGTAAGCTATCTTTCCTAATGGTCCCATTGGAGGCTTAAAATGTACCTTATCTTTCATAAGAACTCTCCCGTCTTCCAATTCCTCAAAAGAATGCAAATGGTGCCACATCGAATATGGGCCAAATCGCTGCTCATCAATAAAGTATCGCTTATCTTCAACAGCCGTGATCTCAGTTACCCAATTGGATGTTACACCTGGCAACAAACCTATTCTGTAGGTGATAACTTGACCTTTGAACATTTTTCCTACTTCAGGAGAAGTAATCTGAAATGAAAGATCGTCCGGTGTTATTACCTGAAGGTTCTTCGGGTCCGAAAAGAATTCCCAGGCTTTATCCAAAGAGCAGTCAATTGTTTGTTCCGCAGTAAGTGAATAAATGCCGGAATGTTTATCGAACCTAACCATTTGATTATTTATTTATAGCATCCACTAGCTCCTCACCAAGTGGATTCACTCGTGAGTTGTACATGTTTATCAACTGCCCCTCTTCGTCCACTAAGAACTTGTGGAAGTTCCATTTGATAGAAGCGTCCATAACGCCATTCTTTTCTTTCATCGTGAGCCATGCATATAATGAATGTTGAGATGCTCCTTTTACGTCCGCTTTCTCCAGCATCGTGAAGGTCACACCGTAGTTCTTCTCACAGAACTGTGCGATCTCATCCGACGACCCAGGCTCTTGTCCTCCAAACTGATTACAAGGAACACCGAAAATCTCCAATTTCCCATTGTATTTATCATATAACTGCTGCAGCTCGGCATACTGTGGAGTAAACCCACATTTTGACGCTACATTAACAAAAAGCATTTTCTTTCCTTTGAAGTCGTTCAGGTCTATGGCTGAACCATCCAGCTTATTCACCTTGATATCGTATATTGATTCTATTGAATTCATTTGTACCGTATTAATTTCTGTTGCATCTGTAGTTTCTTCCGTTGCGCTTGATCCATTGTAAGCGCAAGAGATCGTTAGCAATGATAAAACCACTAATCCTGTTCCAGTAACTTTCATTCTTGTTTTCATTTTTTCTTATTCTTTCAGTGTTACAATGATCTCATTTCTTCTGTTCGCCATTTGGTAAGGCGGATTATATCCAAGATAAGCAAAATCGTTCGCATCATAAGCGATCCCTTCAGACTCAAGTACTTTTACCAAGTTCTTTTTCTGTTCATCTATCGTTTTGTCGCTTGCCCAGCCTTTAAAAACGATGGCAGCCACTGTTCTTTCCTTTATTTCCTTAATTCTGACAGTACTATCATTTGGCGTTGGCAAAGCATCCATTGACCTATATGATTTCGGCATAAAGAACATCATCTCTGATGTGTCAGCGAAGTTCATCTGAACGGGTGCCGTCATCGCAATGCTTTCCCCCCCTTCATTTCCACCGAATATATAACCCGCTATTCTTCTAAATCCTTTACTGGAAACACTGCCATAATTGTCTGCCGAGATTTTCGTGTATGCCACGATAAGATCTTCATACTTTCTTATCTCCACTCCTTTAGATAGTCTTTTGACAACCTTGTAATCAACCTGCTCAGTTCTGCTTGTTGAACGCTCAATATAAACCTGAGAAAAAACGAATCCTGAAAAAAGGAGAATCAATATGATATACAATACTTTCATGTTTTAATGGCTTTTAAAGTAAAGAGAGGCACAAGGATAAGCCTCTCTTCTATTCACCTAACTAACTACTATTTATTTGCTAAAACATGTATCACAGCTATGTCTGCGTTCTAATCACGGAATGATGTCAGAACTACTGTCAACAACGTCTCCTTGTTTAATGTTTTTATCAAAACGTTAAACAAATATATGCAAAAAATTATATGCTCCAAATAATTGTGATACTTTTTATTACTTTTTAAAGAAAAATTCATGCGCACACTACTCCTCTCATTTCTTATAACCCTAGCGGTTACACCTGTTTACAGTCAATCCAGTGAAAAAAAGGCACTTAAGATATTCATCAAGAATTTTTTTGAAGCGCTTCATAAAAAGGACACAACTTATTTAGGCGCTCAGTTTAGGGAAGGTGCAGTATTGAGCACTCAATTTGTTTCGGAAGGAACACCTACACTATTCTCTTCCGATGTAAGCGCATTCCTTGAAAATATTTATGCCTTCAAGGATCAGGAAATGGAAGAAACTGTAAAGCATATGAAAATACATATCGATGGAGACCTTGCGCATTTGTGGATGAAATATAAATTCTATTTCAATGGAGAATTGCAACACATCGGCTCGAACTCCTTCTCGATGGTAAAGGAAAATGGTCGGTGGGTCATACGCGACCTCATCGATACTTATTATCCAGTAGAAAATAAAAAAGGCGGTCAGTGACCGCCTTTTCTTCTAAAGTGATAATACTTTAAATTCTGTTCGTCTGTTTTCCTGATGTTCTTCATCAGAACATTTGACACCGTTCGAACATCCGTTCACTAATTGTGTTTCTCCGTAACCAGCCCATTTCAAACGATCAGCTGAAATACCTTTCTTCGTTGTAAGGTAATCAACTACAGCTTTCGCGCGTTTCTCTGAAAGTTGCTGATTGTAGCTGTCAGATCCTCTTGAATCGGTGTGTCCTCCCAACTCAATTTTCAACGTTGGAACGTCATTCATTAGTTTAGTCAATCGCTCAAGCTCAGCAGTTGATTCCGGGCGAAGAGTCGCTTTATCAAGGTCAAAGAAGATATTCTTCAAAACGATCTTGTTACCAACAGCAAGCATTTTCAACTCAATATCCTTTTCTACTTCCTGGAAGGCAGCAGTGTTTGGAATGTCGAAGTTTTCCGAATGGAATAAATACCCTTCCTTCTTCACTGCTATACCGTAGTTCTTACCTGCCGGTAAAGAGACAAGATATTTACCTGTTGATGAGTTTGATTTAAATGTAGCGATCACTTTATTCGCTGCATTGTCTACGATCTCAATGTCAGCCTGAAGCTTCTCAGTTGTTAAAGCGTCTGAAATCACCCCTTTAAGAAGTGTCAACTGTGCTTCTTTCACTTCGATCGTTGGTGCAACTACAACTTCTTCGATCGGAGCTGTTACGCTTGCGATAAGATTATCCTCGTTATTTAATACCATTGGTTTCTCAGGCCCTAAGAATGTGATCATATAGAGATCTCTTAAACCTTGCCCGTCCAATGTCTCTGAAGTATAATAACCGTGCTTTCCACTCGCCGACAATACAAAGAAGACGTCGTTATCAGGAGTATTTACCGGATAACCAATATTCACAGGCTTGCTCCAAGTTCCTGTTGAAACGTCAAGCACAGTTTTGAAAATATCGAAACCACCCATTGACTCATGTCCTTGTGAACTGAAATAAAGTGTTTTTCCATCAGGGTGCATGTAAACTCCTCTTTCACCATGACGCGTATTCACGGTTGCTCCTAGGTTTTCCGCTTCACCCCATCTACCCTTCTCATCTAATCGAGAAACGTAAATATCATGTGACCCGAATCCTCCTGGCTTATCTGAGATGAAGTATAAAGATTGACCATCTGGAGAATAACACGCTTCCGGCTCATGGAAGTCCTTGGTGTTGATATTTTTTCCGAATGATTCTGGCTTCGTCCACTCGTCTCCTTCTAATCTTGCTTCAAACAAGTCTCCATTGTTTGATTTTCCTAAATAAATAATGAACCGCTGACCGTCTGCAGATACTCCTGAATTCGCATCGTGGTTATTTGTGTTGATCGGTGGTGGTAAATTTTCCGCAATTGACCAGGTTCCGTCATCCTGCTTGTGACTGATATAGATGTCCTCGAACGTTTCATTCAGGTATGGGTCGATCTTCCCTCCAGTTGAATTTGGTCTACGAGCAGTAAATAACAACACAGATTCATCCGCGGAAATTACCCCTCCGTATTCATTATACTTGGTATTTACGTTTGGTCCAAGATTATCGATGAACACACGGATAGGATTTTTTACGATCTCCTTTCCGTGATAACACTGTCCGATCAATAGCTTAACCTCTTCCAATGCCATAGGATCTTGCATTGACATTGCCGTCTTCTGATATTTACTGTATGCGGTGATCGCATCATCCCATCTCATGGCAAGGTGATAAGCTTTTCCTAGATGGAAGTACACCTCGTTATCAATTGAAGGGTTCAATTTGATTGCTTTCTCCAAGCATGGAAGTGCCTTATCCTTGTAAATTGAAGAAAGATAGCATTTACCCAGTTTATAGTTCAAATCAGCATTGTTCGGGTTGAATGCCTGGGCTTTTTCGTAGAATGGAATCGCAGCCTTGTAAAAGATCGCTCCTTGCTCATACTGCTCATCTCCCTCTTTAAGATTATCCTTCGCTTCTTTTAAGCCGTCTTTATCGTCTTTAAAGTTACTCTTGTCGAATTCAACGTTCTGCGCAAATGAGAACGCTGTCGAAACCGTTAGTGCTAGTAATATTAAATATCTCATCATTTCAAAATTTATTTGCAATCACCAATGTGATTCTTAGCAATTTCCACACCTAGCTCTACTGCCTTCTTCCAATCCTCACAGGCACCGGCATCATCTCTCAAAAGCTCCTTTGCATTCCCTCTGTTAGAGTAAGCGTAACCGTAATTAGGATTGATCTTGATCGCTTTATCACAATCTTCAACTGATCCTTTATAATCTTCCAGTTTGAACTTCGCTGCAGCTCTGTTATTATAAGCATAGGCGTACTTTGGATCAAGCTCGATCGCTTTATTGAAATCGTTCAATGCTTCTTTGTAGTCTTCAGCGTCATATCTGGCAGAACCTCTGTTATTGTAGGCCACCGTATACTTTGGATCCAGGCTAATTGCCTTGGAATAATCCATGATCGCTCCTTTGAAATCGCCTTTCTTCCTTTTAGCGCTTCCTAGGTTGTTATGAATGAATGCCAAAGAATTATCAACCATTATTGCTAGCTGGTAATCTTTGATCGCTCCATCCAGATCACCCATTTTTCTTTTTGCACTTGCACGGTCATTGTACGCATATGTGTAGCTCTTGTTAATATCGATCGCCAAAGAGAAATCAGCAACTGCTCCTTCATAGTCGCCAGCTGTGAATTTCAAAACACCTCTATTGTAGTATGCTTTTTCATTCTTCTTGTCCAAGCTCACAGCCTGTCCATAAGCTGCAATCGCTCCATCCGCATCTCCTTTCGCTTCCAGGGATTTAGCTTTCCAATAATGTGCATCGCCCGTAGCAGCAATGGCAATTACACTTTCCATATCCTTGATAGACTCATCGTATTTCTTCATTTCGAAAAACGTAAGTCCTCTGTTGTAAAGTGCTTTGTCAAACTCTGGTTTGAGTGTTATTGCTGCCGAGAAGCTTTCTAAAGCCGCAGCGTAGTCCTTCTTTTCAAATAATTCAATCCCCTTGTTGTAGTCTTTATCTGCCGCGATGTCTGCACTATCGAGGATGGTCGCCTGAACGATCGTATCCTGCTGTGCAAAAGTCAGCGAAGAAAAGAACAAGAAAAGCATTAGGTTGATCTTTCTCATGGTGAAAATTTAATTGGTTTAAAATTAAAAAATTACTGTTACTTATCAATTAATTGATCAGCTATTATGTGTGTCAATGTCCCCATAAACGGAGTTGCTATCGAGTTGTACTGATAGCGTCCATCGTTGATCGTATTATTACTGTTTACATACATGCTTATTGTTAGAAAAAACGACTCATTCGATAATTCATCAACCACATATGCTGTTTCTGTAATAAAACCGTAAGAGTATCCGATCTTGGAGTAAGTAGTAAATCGCGAGTTATCCATTTTCTGATTTCCGAAGCCGATAATCTTAAAATCCTCTACTGAATAATCCTTCTCTCCGATATCAGCAGGATGTTGTCTGAGCTTTTCCAGAACGAATGACCTCTGTGTCTCCCCTATGTTCCATTTGAGATCAGCGGAATCGCTTATGAACGTGATCATCATTTTGTGTAAGCTATTGATCGGAATCTCCAGGTTCTCATTAAAATCATAAGGAGTCATGATTACCTTTCCTTTCTTTATGAATCGATCACCTACCCGCTTGTCATCTGAGTACGCAAATTTATTACTGATCTCTTCCCAAGAGAGCAAGCGCTCATTGACTTTCAAAATTAAGGAGTCCGTGGACGAATAAACGCTGTACCCGGCAGTTTTAAGTTGTTCCTCTTTCGAACATCCATTGAAGCACCTGTATATTAGCACATCTTCAAATCCTCGCTTCTTCAAATAATCATTTAGATAAGCTGGGCCAATAAAATGATATAACACATTGTAATAATCATTATCAGAGACTACCAAGGCCTTCTCAATTAGCTCTTTGAAGGAAATTCCCTTTTCTGTTTTGCGAATGAAAGATTTGTTCCCTTTTATATCGACATCATCTAGAACGATCTTATCGTCCAAAGAAAGACCCTCTTCTAAAAGTTTATGAACGACGGCCAGAACCGTTGGGAATTTGACGAGACTAGCTGGATAATAATAATTTTCGTTGCCTATTTTGGTTGTGATCGAATTGTCGTCTTGGCTAATAGAAAGTTGGATCTGTAATTTGTACTCTTCTTGATTATTCAAGACTTTATCAACCAAAGGATCAATTCCTAACCACCTTCTGTAAAGTGAATCATGGGCATTTGAGATTTGCCCGAATGCAAATACTCCAAATAAACAGTACAACGTAATTATTAGCCGGCTTTTCATTTCTTAACAAGGAAGTAAACTATGATTCCCGGCACAAGAGATAACAAAGAGTATACCATCGTCATTGGATCAAGCACTACGAAGTATACGATCATCCATAAAGTCATGATTATAAACAGGATCGGGGTAACAGGATAACCAATAGCTTTCACCACATTATCGGAACGATCCGATCGTCTTCTAACAATAAAAACAGCCGCGACAGTTAACATGGAAAACATAGAAAGTGTGATTCCGACATACTCAATGATCTCTTTAAACGAACTGAATACAACCAGCGTTCCTGAGATAAAAAACAATATTATTATCGAAAGGTAAGGTGCACCTTGTTCATTCTTTTTGGCAAACAGTTGCAATTTTGGATAGTCCTGCCCCATTTGTTCTGTCACTCGAGGGCCACTAATGAACATCGCATTGATTCCCGCTACTAAAGCCATTGAAAAAATAAGACTGAACATCAATGCAACTTCTGCACCGTACATCTTTTCAGCAACGATATTTGCAATATCTACACGTCCAGCCAACTCATCAAAATTGGCAACGAGCATAAAAAGAACATTTAAAGCAATATAGAGAATCGCGACTATAAACGTTCCTAGCAACAGTGAAAGAGGCAAGGTTCTCTTGGCATCTTTTAAATGTCCCACAATGTATGAACTCGCATTCCAGCCACTGTAAGAGAACATCACCCATACTAAGGCTCCGGCGAAAGGTAAGCTGAGTATTGTTTCGAAACTGTTTTCGGATGGTGCCAATGAATTCGTGCTCCATTCCAAATTTTCAACAAGAAAAGGCGAGCAAAGAAAAAATACGATCATCGCTAACTTTAAACCCGTAAGTGCATTTTGCACTACGCTTCCAACCGCAACTCCTCCGAATTGGATCAATGCCACGATCAAAATAACTCCAAACCCAATTACCTTGTGCGTTGTGATTTCCGTGCTTGCAATATGAAAAAGGATATCGTTGTCTACTCCTAAAAAAGGAAGGATGTACTCCCCCGTAGCTAAGGCCAATGATGCAATTGCCGCGGAAAAACCGACAAACAGCGATATCCAGCCACTCAAAAATCCTATGATAGGATGATAAAGCTCCGTCAGAAATGTATACTCTCCTCCCGACTTTCCGATGTAGGATGCGACCTCACCATAAACAGTTGCTCCGCAAAGCGCAAGCAAACCACCAAGCGCCCAAATGACTAGAATCGAGAAACCGTCGGGAATAGCTCCATCCGCGACCTGAAACCCAAGTGCTGTAAAGATCCCTGTACCGACCATACTTGCGATCACAACATTGACAGCCACAGACAGTGTGTATTTTTCTTTATGATTTTCCATGCAATAAAAAAGGGCTGCGAAACAGCCCTTTAAATTAATTATTCAGAAACACTTATAATAACGCGTCTGTTTTTCGCTCTACCCTCCGGAGTTGAATTATCCGCAATTGGTTTGGATTCTCCAAAATACGATGTCTTGATCCTACTTTCTTCAACACCATTCATCACGAAGAACTTTTTAACTGCTTCAACTCTATTTTTCGAGAGTCGCATGTTGTAATCCTCCGTTCCATTATTATCTGTATGTCCTTCCAATTCAATGTTTAGATCTTTTCTAATAAGCAATGCATTTGTAAGTGCTTCGAGATCGCCGTAAGACTCTTTTACAATAATGGCTTTGTCATATTCGAACTCAAGTGACTGACCGGCTTTGATCATGAAATCTTCGACCTCTTCATTCGAAACCCCTGCATTATTCACGTAAACGGTGTCCACTTTTATTTTCTCAACGACTAAGGTATCTACAGCTCTTTCAATAAATACTGTATCAGTGATCGTTTCAACAATTCTAACCGTATCTGTAATTCGCTCTAGCTCCTCTTCTGAAACAAGCTCTTGAATCTCCTCTTTTTCTTTTTTGCAAAATTTAAGACCTAGCGCGAACTCATGAGAACCAGCTCCATAAGAAGCAATGTTCATCATAGGAATCTCATATGCGTATCCGATGAAGAAGAATTTTCGAATGTTAACTCCCAACCTTCCTACTATACCTGAACCGGTGCGATAACCTAATCCTCCATAGATGAAATCATTGTAGTTCAGGTCTGCGTTAAAATCGAACTGCTGTATAGCATCTATTCCTTTATAAAGAACATTTGGCGTTAATATGAACGATCTATTGATGATTACATCATAACCGGCGTACCCCATCAAGTGTCTTTTCAACCCATATCCATCGAGATTTGGATATGCAACATTTGATCTTGTTTCCACCACTTGTTTGGAAGCAAAAGATAACTCAAGCCCTTTGAATGCATACAAAATACCTGCTTCTGTATTAAGGGCATTAGAGCTTTGAACTCCACCTTCAACAATCACATCCCCCGTTTGAAGAGCGATAGCATTCGTTGGATCAACTCTCATCTGGAAGTAACCTGCTGCAAGTCCGAGCCTTAGATGATGTTCTTCAGCGAATGTGAACCCATAAGAAGCGGCCCCGGAAGCCTGCACTTGTTGAAGCATTCCTAATCTATCAATTAATAAGTTTGCTCCTATCCCAAGAGATTTTCCAATGCGTGTGTTCGCACTCAAAAAACTTGTTGCAGGAGCACCTTCCACTTTCACCCATTGATTTAGGTGAGAGAAATTCACTTCAGTGCATCCCGAATAACCCGCATAAGCAGGGTTCATTGAGAATTTATTAAACCCATAAAGGTTTGTCTGTCTTGTCTGCTGTGCAATTGCCGTAGAAAAGAATGCAACTGCAACTAAAACCTGTATTGTTCTGTTCAATCTTTTCATGGCTATTACTTTTTAAGTCTTAATAGGTTAATAACTCCCTGGTACATCTTCTCACCATCACACGATATAGCGTAATAGTATACACCGTCCGGTAAGATTGTCCCATCCTTCGTACCATCCCAATCATTCTGATAGTCATTGGTATCGAAGAGGAGCTGCCCCCACCTATTAAATATCTGCACATTACAACCGGCTATCTGTGAAAGATCACTGATTAACCAAGTATCATTTACCATATCTCCATTCGGAGTACAGATGTTGGCTATCTCCAGATTACAATCTCCAACTGCTAGGTCTACTGTTACAATCGAATCACATCCAGCTACTGTAGTAAAGACCTCCGTGTAGATTCCTGAAGCAGTGATCGCCTGTGTACCTAGGTACAATGTATCTCCTTCACAGATCTGAGCAACATAGTTCGTATCAGATGGTTCTGTAACTGTTAAGAATACTCGCACTAATGAATCACAACCGGATGCTGTTGTATAAGACTCAGTGTACTCACCACTAGTTGTTAGCGTTTGAGTTCCCAACGTGTAGCTCTGACCTTGACATATCGTAGCCCCCATGTTGTTTTCTATCGCAGGGTTTACGAATAAGTACAGGGTTACAACAGAATCACAACCATTAGCTGCAGTAAACACTTCCTGATACGTTCCAGAAACTGTTACCGTCTGAGTACCTATCGTATATGAGTCTCCCTCACAGATCGTAGCTGATAAAGAGCTTTGGATCTCTTGCTCAATATTCAAATAAAGGGTTACCACAGAATCACAACCACCAAGAGAAGTAAGCGTGTCGATATATGTGCCTGAGGTAGTTAAAACAGTCGTTCCGAATGTATATGTATCACCGAAGCAAAGTGTCTCTTGCAACGAAGAAGTTAATATACTTTCAACGAATAAGTTTGTCGTCACAATACTGTCACAACCATTGGCAGCTACCAACGTATCTTGGTAAACACCCGAAGTATTGTATGTTGAAGCACCTGCCGTGAATGTTGTTCCCTGACAGATCGTTACAGTTTGTTCGAAGAGTGACGGCTGATTTAGGTCTACAGTTGTATAGACTGTACTGTCACAACCATTTGACGCCACAAACACATCCGTATACAATCCAGCCGTTGTTTGCCATGCTCCCTCCAAGAATAATGAATCACCTTCGCAAATTGTTGTATTCACAAAGTTCTGAATCGGAGTCGTAATACATGGATTCGCACATGCCGTTGCATCAACTGTAAATGTGTAAGGACATGCACCATCATTTACCGATATTGTAAAGATATCAGCCGAAGGAACTGGCCAAACTACGTTTGTTCCAGCTGTAAATGTCCCTGTTTCAACAAGGTTCATTGCCCCATCCTCTATGGTGTAAGAAAAATCTCCTCCATACAAGCCAGTCAATCCACCGGTCGCTGAGAATGTGATCTCACAAAGGGCATTATCATAGATCGAGAATGGAACGATTGGCTCAAGGAAAACAACCTGTACCTGATTATCTACTGTAGAAGAAGGACACGTGAAATCTCCCCAAGTTGCTGCTTCATCCGCGGCTGAAGAAACATAGTAAACTGTATTGAACAAAGGATTTCCGAACGAACCGGAACCGTCTGTATCATTCGTAAACACACCGGTCAACCCTTGCACCGTATCAATATAGGTAAAACCTGATCCTGTAACCGGGTTCGGAACTGGAGTTGTTGAGTGCATTACAAACCCCGGAGTCAAACATGAAGGGATATCCAGAGTTGGTTCTCCATTTCCATCAAGCAAGTTTCCTGGGATTAGATCATCTCCAAAACAAACAAATGCAGTATCCGGAGCGTTAAGATCTATAATCGTAGCATTTGCTAACTCTACATACGTATCACCGCTATAGCTCTCAATTTCTCTGATATATTCAATAATGTACTGTCCCTCATCCCCTGGATATCCACCATCTAATTGAATCGCGTACATCGTTCCCGGTGTCATACAACAGATTGATTCTTGCGTTCCTTCAAATGGAGCTGAACCAGTTAATACCGGAGTAATGATCGGTGAAGTTTGCGTTCCGTCTTGCGTAAAGGTTGCAGGATTCAATCCTCCATAGCAATCAGTACCGTTTAATAATTCATAAACTGCATATCGAAGAGTATCCAAACCAATGTATGCACGTAAATTCATTTCAATGGCTCCAGAAGGTGGAACTGTGAAATAGTGCCATACAGTTTGATCCGCTCTTAAAGCTGGGTCCGTATTCGCTGGAGGTTCACCCGCCAAATATTCTGTACAACCAAACTCATTGTTACCGGCCACAGCCTGGAACTGTGGATTTGTTCCGGCAGGAATAACAGGAATTTCATAAAGTGGATCTAACATCGTCAAACACAATATGTCATTTCCAGGAGGGTTAGTAGAAGGATCGTCAACGCTTGGATCGTGCACCCACCCATAAGTTTGTTGAGACGATAGCGGTGTAATTAAATCGGAAGGGTCAATCATTCCGTAATAATTATACCCCGGCTCCAAACATGCAGTTCTAATAATCGCACTTGGTGAACTTGTTAGTAAATTATTCGCATCACCACTCGCAGCATCAATGAATTCTAGATTCGCGCAAGAATAGTCCGTTGGTATTCCTGGAGCAAAACGTTTGTCAAATCCGAACATTGCACTGTTTTCTCCATAAATGGCATCATCATAATCAGCTTCATAAACTATTCGACCACTGTTTGGTGCAGTAAAATTGAACCAAACACTTTCATTCATTGTGTTGTTATTAAATGACGGGTGATCATAATCGTAAGCATGATAATTTTCAGGATCATTGTTCGTGTGCGGTGTTCCAGTTTCTCCGCCATCATTTCCGCCATCAAAAGCACATCCGAAATCAAGCGTTACAGAAGGTCCATCACCGTTTTCATTCGAAATGAATGTATTTCCAACCAAAACATTAGAAGATGTACATGGAATATCGTCAAAAGATGCAGAGCTTCCGCCTAGATCATTTACCTCCACTTGAATTAAGCCACTTTCAGAAGGGCTGTCAGAAGTTACTTGGACATAATAAGCCTCACCGGCAATTAACTTTGTATAAGAGATGAGCGGGACAGGATCGCAGCTGTCAAAGCTCAATTCAGCCTCGGGATCAACACCTAAAGCGTCTATACCATCAGAGAATTCAATGTGCGACAAGTATTCAAACTTATCTTTTATTAAAGTTCCCGTAATTGGCTGTATTCCTGTACCACATGCATTACCATCAGCGGCATGATACAATTGAAAGTATGTTCCAATTTCTGTTCCAGCAAGATCAGTTGTAATTTCCACTGATCCACTTGCGGGTGCCGTGAATTTTATCCAGGCAGAAGCGTTGTTATTCGCAACATCACCAGCTCTTGGTTCGTTTGCCTCCAATGAATTCACAGTACAGTATGCAAAATTGTAGGTCGTATTTAGAGCTACATCTGTCGCGTCACAGATATTATCTGCCATCGTAAGTATACCCGTCAAATCTGTACGGATAACTTCAAGCGTAATAATATAGTTTTGAGTTCCACATCCCGAGTTTCCTGATGCATTGAAGGAAATATTTCCAGATGATCCTGTCGCACCAGGCACAGGAATAGTACCATTCTGCACGTTCGTACGAAGATCGGAGAAGGCTCCGGTCAAATCCCAGTTGAAGATGGGGTCATCATTTTCGTATCCTTGCCAATCAATGTTCATTTGAGTAGGAACATCATTCGCACAATAGTAATCATGATCGAAAAAGATGCTTCCTGGGTTTAATGTCCATGGACCATTGTTATTATTCTGAAAAGAAAAGTTAAAGTCTCCTGTAAGACCAAAAGCAGCCGGATTATTGTTCGAATA
Source organism: Crocinitomicaceae bacterium (assembly GCA_049416285.1). Taxonomy (GTDB): domain Bacteria; phylum Bacteroidota; class Bacteroidia; order Flavobacteriales_D; family Crocinitomicaceae; genus UBA4466. The sequence continues at coordinate 39,594 of JBMSGX010000001.1, forward strand.
CCCTAAAGTATTATCCGTTGCCGCATATTCAAATGCAAAATCTGAATTTCCGGCTAAAAAGCCATCACAATCAACCGAATTCTGAACTTGAACACTTACAATTCGCACTTGAATATTCGCCTGTCCATGTACGTTAAAAAACGATATAACAGAGAATGACAAAAACGCAAATGCATTTCTCAGTTTAAACATAAGTAGTAGTATTTGGGGTACCTAAAGTACTATTATTTCATTACCAAAGCAACCGGGTTTTCCATCAGCTTTTTAAACGACTGAAGGAATGCGGCTCCTTTTGCTCCGTCGACCACGCGGTGATCACAAGACAACGTAACTCTCATCACATTTCCAGGAACTACAGCACCATTCTTTACAACTGGCACTGATTTGATTCCACCTACAGCTAGAATACAGCTGTCAGGAGGATTCACAATAGCGGTAAACTCCTCTATTCCAAACATTCCCAGGTTTGAGATCGTGAATGTATTCCCTTCCCAATCCTGTGGTTGTAATTTTTTGTCTTTTGCTTTTTGAGCGTATGTGCGTACCTCCTGACTGATCTCATCAAGTTGTTTTCCATCTGCGAAGCGCACAACTGGAACCAAAAGTCCCTCGTCTACTGCAACAGCAACGCCGATATGCACATGGTCATTTTGACGAATCACATCTCCTAACCAAGCACTGTTCACAGCTGGATTTTCTCTGAGCGCTAATCCACATGCCTTGATCACCATATCATTGAATGACACCTTATACTCTTCCATTTCATTGATTGATTTTCTTAACGCAATCGCGTTATCCATATCAATATCCAATGTTAAATAGAAGTGCGGAGCTGTAAACTTACTCTCTGCAAGACGTTTGGCGATTGTCTTACGCATTTGAGAAACAGGAGTATCAGTAAAAGACTCCGTTCCCACGAACGCTCTTTTCTTTACGCCTCCTCCTACATATGGTGAATAGTGATCTATATCTTTCTTTACAATTCTTCCTCCCTCACCAGTGCCGATAACATTCGAAAGGTCAATTCCTCTTTCATTTGCCATTTTTCGAGCGAGTGGTGAAGCAAATATCTTCCCGTTTGAATCAGCTGTTGAAGCGGCCAC
>JBMSGX010000002.1:0-33543 GCA_049416285.1 Crocinitomicaceae bacterium
CCAACAACATCTCCTGGGAATGCCTCATCAATCACGCTTTTATCCTGTGCCATGAAGGAGGTCGGATTCGGGAATTTTAGTTTCTTTCCAAGACGTACGTGGTTGTAAAACTTATTACGCTCAAATTTTCCAGATACAATGCGGAGAAAAGCAATACGGTCTCTGTGTTTAGGGTCAAGGTTTGCGTGAATTTTGAAGACAAAACCTGAAAACTTCTTGTCAAGCGGTTCAATTGGCCCTGTGTCTGTTTCTCTTCCTCTTGGAAAAGGAGAGATCTCACAGAATGTATTCAATAACTCTTGAACTCCGAAGTTATTTACTGCTGATCCAAAGAAAACCGGAGCAACTTCTCCCTTTAAATACTCTTCACGATCGAATTCATCATAAACTCCCTCTATCATTTCAACTTCTTCTCTTAATTCTTCAGCTGCATCCGTTCCGATCATCTCGTCCAGATCAGATGAGTTTAAATTTTCGATAGATTGAATGTCGTCTGAAATTCCTGTTTTATTTGGAGAGAATAAGTTCAAGCTTCCGTTGTAAAGGTTGTAAACTCCTTTGAATCGGTCTCCCATTCCAATAGGCCAGGTAAGTGGTCTAACGCGAATATTTAGTTTTGACTCAAGCTCATCCAAAAGATCGAATGATTCTTTACCTTCTCTATCCAACTTGTTCACAAAGATGATCACCGGTGTATTTCTCATTCTACAAACTTCCATTAGACGCTCAGTCTGCGCCTCTACACCATTTGCCACATCTACCACAAGAATCACGCTGTCAACAGCAGTGAGCGTTCTGAAAGTATCTTCTGCGAAGTCTTTGTGACCGGGAGTATCGAGGATGTTGATCTGCTTATCTTTATAATTGAAAGCCATTACGGAGGTTGCGACGGAGATACCTCTTTGCTTTTCAATCTCCATGAAGTCAGAAGTAGCCGTTTTTTTGATCTTATTGTTCTTAACAGCTCCTGCAGACTGGATCGCTCCTCCAAAAAGAAGTAATTTCTCTGTAAGAGTAGTCTTACCCGCATCGGGGTGAGAAATGATACCAAAGGTTCTTCTTTTTTCTATTTCTTTCGCGTTACTCATAGTTGTACTTTCAGAAGTGCAAAGATAAGGGTTTAAAGGTGAAAAAAATTAAATACAATAAAGCAGGTTCAATCATTTCTGAAAGCTTTAGGATGATGTATATTTACAATTACCATCATTATTTGATTTTAGGATTTCTCATTTGTCGTGAATTTTCCAATTCGTAAGATAATACATGTTGATATGGACGCCTTTTATGCGTCGGTAGAACAGATGGATGACCCTTCGTTAAAAGGGAGGCCGATTGCCGTAGGAGGGAGTAGAGATAGAGGTGTCGTTGCTGCTGCTAGCTATGAAGCAAGGAAGTATGGTGTGCGTTCTGCTATGTCGTCTAAAATAGCTGCTTTACGTTGCCCCGATCTTATCTTCTTGAAACCGCGTTTCGAACGCTATAAGGAGATATCGAATCAGATACGTGAAATTTTTCTCGATTACACTGATCTGGTGGAGCCACTTTCATTGGATGAGGCATTTCTTGACGTAACGGAGAATAAAAAAGGGCATCCATCTGCTACATTGTTAGCGCAGGAGATCAGATATCGCATTTTCCATGAAGTAGGTTTAACGGCTTCTGCCGGAATATCCATTAATAAGTTTACTGCGAAAATTGCTTCCGATGTTAATAAACCGAACGGACAAAAGACGATCCCGCCGGAAGAGGTTTTAGATTTTCTCGATGAATTACCGATTGAGAAATTTTTTGGAGTTGGAAAAGTGACAGCTGAGAAAATGAAGATGCATGGTATCTTTTTTGGTCGAGACCTTAGAACCTTCAGCGAGACTTACTTAACTGAGCATTTTGGCAAGTCCGGAAAGCACTTTTTTGATATTGTCAGAGGTATTCAAAAGTCCCGTGTCCAGCCTGATAGGCTGAGAAAATCAATTGCTGCAGAAAGAACCTTTAACAAGGATATTGAACAGGTAGACTTCCTTTCTGAAAAGCTAGATCACATTACCAAAGAGCTGATACGAAGAACTGAAAAAAATAAAGTTTCCGGAAAGACTGTCACACTGAAGATCAAATACAATGACTTCAAGGTTCAAACTCGATCTAAAACGCTCGAGGCATATGTTTCTAATGAAGCAGAGCTAAGGTCTGTCGTTCAAACACTTCTCTTGCAAGATTCGTTGCGATCTTCAGTCAGATTGCTCGGAGTTTCTTTATCTAATCTGAATAACAAAGAAGAGGAGGAAACTATTGAGGAGCAGCTGGAATTCAAATTCTAAGATGAAATAGCTTAAAACATGATGTAAGTCATTGAAATTGAGTGTGTAGTGGAGTAAATTGATTGTTATTGTATTAGACATCAAACACACCACGATATGAAAGCAATTATTACACTTTTATCATTTGGGCTTCTGACACTTTCTGTTGCTTCGTGCACAAAGAAAGGCTGTACAGATCCAGTTGCATTAAACTATTCAGTTGATGCCATTAAGGACAATGGAATTTGTCAATATCCGACCAATATCTTGATCAATCAAGTGACCATTGAATACACAGATAATCGTCTTGATGATTCCAATTGGGATGAAGATGGAGCTCCCGATACGTATGTGCTTTTAGATGATCTTACTTCGGAAGAAATCTTGTACGAGGTCCATAGATTTAAATACTCCGATACGATCATGAACAATGAAAGCGCGAAGCATGTATTTAATCTTGTTTCACCGATGGAAATAGAGGTGGTCGATAGAATGCCGCATTTTCGTGTTTCACTTTTTGATTTTGACAGCAATGAAGACGGAGGTCCGGAAACGATGTGTCAATTCGATTTCAATGACCTAAGCTGGTATACAAGAGGTGATGACAAATTCCCTTCAACTATTGTTATGTCAAAAGACGATTGCCGCGTTACAATGGACGTTAAGTGGTGCTTATAATTACACCTCTTCGTCAACAAGGTCAGTCATTACGTAGTAGCGAGGATCATCAATAGAGCTTTCAATGATCGTCTCAAACTCCGGGTTGCGTTTTAATAACAATGCTTTACAGTCAGGACTCAAATGCGTAAGTCTGATCTGTTTGCCCATGTCGATATACTTATTAGCTACATTTCGCAGTGCTTCAATTGCCGAGTGGTCACTCACTTTCGATTCTATAAAATCAATTTCGATTTTTTCCGGATCACTATCCGGTTCAAACTTAGAATTGAATGCTTGTACAGATCCAAAGAAAAGTGGCCCCCAAATCTCATAAACCTTTGTCCCGTCGTCTTTCACAAACTTTCTTGCGCGGATCATTGTTGCATTTTTCCATGCGAAGACTAATGCGGACATGATTACACCAACAATTACGGCAATTGCAAGATCTTGCCACACTGTAACAGCTGAGACAGTGATCAAAACGATCGTATCGGCAAGAGGGATCTTGTTGAGAATTCTAAAGCTACTCCATGCAAATGTTCCAATAACTACCATAAACATCACGCCAACCAAAGAAGCGATAGGAATTTGCTCGATAAGTGGCGCTCCGAACAAAATGAAGGAGAGTAGTGCCAAAGCCGCGACAACTCCAGACAGCCTTCCACTTCCGCCGGAATTTACGTTGATAATGGATTGACCGATCATTGCACAACCTCCCATTCCTCCAAACAAACCGTTAATAATATTGGCTGATCCTTGCGCTACACACTCTCTATTTCCGCTTCCTCTCGTATTGGTTATTTCATCTACCAGGTTCAATGTCATTAACGACTCGATCAAGCCTACAGCCGCCAACAAGAAGGCTGTTGAAACGATCATTCCCCATTCACCGGTCATTGTGTCAATAACAGAGAACAAACCTGTTTGAAAAGTAGGAAGTGACCCTTGTAATCCGGAACCACCACCTTCACGGATGAAAGATCCTACGGTACTAACATCGAGCCCGCCAAAGATCGTGATCATGGCAACCACTAGAATCGCGACTAGGGCAGAGGGTACTTTCTTTGTGAGTTTGGGAAGTAAGAACATGATTGCCATGGTAAGCGCGACCAATAAAAGCATGAGTCCAAGCTCTTGTCCCTGGATCCAGGACTTTTCACCATTAACGGTCTCAGTAAACATTCCAAGTTGAGACAAGAAAATTACAATTGCCAGTCCGTTTACAAATCCCATCATTACTGGATGAGGGATCAAACGAACAAACTTTCCAAGTTTTAATAGACCAGCGCTAATTTGAATTGATCCCACGATTAACAAGGTGATGAAAAGCCAATAGAGTCCCAGGTTATCGATAGGATTAGCAAGCTCCATCCCAACTTCATTTCCTCTTTGGATCAGGTGAACCATAACTACTGCCATAGCACCTGTAGCACCTGAGATCATTCCGGGTCTTCCTCCAAAAAGAGAAGTAATCAATCCCATCATGAATGCACCGTAAAGACCAACCATTGGGTCTATTCCGGCCACAAAGGCGAATGCGACAGCTTCAGGAACTAGTGCCAAAGCAACTGTTAATCCTGAAAGGATATCGTTTTTAGGATTTGAGGTAAAATTGTTGAAGATAAGGTTCATCGCGACTTTTGTCTGTTAAAAGCCGCGAATTTAAGAACTTAATGAGAGTTCCTATGAATTTAATCCCTGAATTTTAAGAATGTGCCAGGTGAGAAAAACGATGAACACCAAAATTAGAAATACCAGTACAACATTCTTAATGATGCGCTGGTACTCCAGACGTTCGAATTTGCCCATCCATGATTCGTGTACTTTGGATTTTAGCATATTGATATTCGCTCCGTCTTTGTAAAGTGTATGTTTTCCGAAACTGTTCTTTAGATGGGATATGAATTTGAATTTCTTATCTGATGATATGATAAATACCTCAGCGTTCGGCAATTTATCCTCGATAATAGCTGCGAGCTCATCACCCAGCATAGCATCTTTATTTTTACCATCCAGATGAAAATCGGTGATTACGATATCTGGTTCCAGATCTAAAGCGTTTAGACATTCTTCACCTGAAGGAAAGGTGATCACAGTAACGTGGTCTTCTTTCAGCAGATGTTTTACTAGTTTAAGGAAGACCGGGTTGTCGTCAACAATGAATACGGTTAGTGCTTTGTCAGAGTGTGCTTCAAGAAACGATTTGTTCCCGAAGTAGTCCTGAAGGATCAATTCTGTTTTCATGGCTATTCGTTTAATTCGTTAATAAATTTTCTTGGTTTTGAAGAAAATCATCAATGGACTGGACGATTAGCCTAATTCCATTGATAATTACTTCGAGATCTTCAATGTTTTCATCGATATCTTCATTTTGTTCAATTTTTAGGCAAAGCTTGTGTAATTGATCGCTGCCTATCATTTCAAAGTTGGGTTTGATCCTATGTACAGTGCGCTTTATGTCATAGCGTATCCGATTCTTTCTCAAATTATTTAGAAGAGGTAAGTCTTCCTCGAAAGATTCTTTCAGCGCAAGCAGTGTTGTGATCATCAAATCGGTATTTCCATTTAAGAAATTGCTTAATTTCTGATAATCAATAATGCTTTGCTCAGATGGATCATCCTGTTCTGTATTAGATTCAGTTTTTTGAGCTACAGAGGGCTCTGATTTTAAGTTTAACAATCGTCCCATGAGTTTGAATAGGGAAGTTGGCTCAAATGGTTTGGACATGTAGTCCGTAGCGCCAAAGTCTTTACACTTATCCAGTTCTCCCTGGAATGCATGTGCCGTAAGTGCGATGATAGGAACATTCCGTTTTTCTATCTGGATATCATTGCGAATGATCTTCATAGCCGTGTATCCATCCATTACAGGCATTTGCATATCCATAAGGATGATGTCGTAATCGTGCTCAATAAATTCCTCAACGGCTTCTTTACCATTGTTGCAGATCTCTACCGCACAATTCTGTGATTTGAGTAGATCAGAAGTTACGATCTGATTCACTTTGTTATCTTCGACGAGAAGAACTCTCGTTCCGGATAGGTTGTAGACATCATCTGTTGGAAGTTCGATGCTTTCTTCTATCTCATCCTGGCTCGCCGATTTTAGGGGAAGTTCTACAGTAAAGGTTGTGCCTTTTCCGCTAGCACTTTTTAAATGGATCGAGCCGCCTAATAGTTTGATCAGACGATCTACGATGGCCAGACCCAATCCCGTTCCGCCAAACTCTCTGCTGGTGGAGCTATTTGATTGAACAAAAGCCTGAAAGACATCTTTCAACTTCTCTTCAGGTATACCAATTCCCGTATCTGAAACTTTTATACCAATAACACAGTCATTTTCGTCTTGTTTAGCAAGGTAGGTAGTTACAAGAACAGATCCGTCTTTAGTGAATTTTAATGCGTTTCCAATAAGGTTATGAAGGATTTGATTGATCTTTATTGAGTCTCCAATAAGGTATTTAGGGATGTAATCGTCATGAATACAAGCGAATTTCACACCTGTTTCAGCAGCTCTTTTCTCATAGATCGCTTCAATTCCTGAAACTAGCTCCTGGATATCAAATGTGTTCATATCTACAGTCATCTTTTCCGCATCCAGCTTAGATAAGTCCAAGATGTTATTTACTATACCCATGAGCTGGTGGGAAGAGGAAATGATCGCTTTCACGTATTCCGTTTGTTTATCATCAAGCTCTGTGTCCTTTAATAATTTCCCAATACCAACAATGCCATTAAGCGGAGTGCGGATCTCATGACTCATGTTTGCTAGAAACTGCGATTTCAATTTTGCCGTTTCTTCCGCTTCTTCTTTCGCTCTGATCAGTTCTTCTTCGAATTGGATACGATTGTCAATATTTCGCGCTACACCTTGAAAGCCAATTAGCGTTCCATCTTCACGAATGGCTGTTATGTTCTGGCCAACCCATATCTCTTTCTTGTCTTTCGCTATGATCGGAACCTCGAGGTAAATATTCTCTTCTTTTCCTTCATGAGCCATTCTGTAAATAGAGTCGATCTTCTTTCTGAATTCGCCTTTTACAAAATTACGAATGTTCATCCCCATGAGCTCATCACTGGTGAATCCAACGATCTTAGCTGCTGCAGGGTTTACGTACTTAATGAAACCATAATTATCGGTCGTATAAATAAGATCACTTACATTTTCAATGATGGACTTGTAGTTTCTTCTAGTGGCAATTAGCTTCTTATCTGTGGTTTCTTTTTGATCCGCGATCTGTTTTAACGTCTCAGACTTACCGATAGCCATTTCAATGGCTGATTTCAAGTCAAGTGCCTGGAAAGGTTTGATCAAGAATCCATAAGCTCCAAGCGAACGCGCTGTTTCGAGTGTTTTTTCATCGGCATACGCGGTAATGAAAACCACGGGAATATTCTCACCCTTTATTCTACGCGCAACATCAATACCACTTAAACTACCCTTGAGGTTGATATCCATCAGTATCAGGTCCGGTTTCTCCTTTAAAATACCCTCAATGGCATCTATTCCATTTGCAGCCGTTCCGACGATCTCGTATCCGAAACTTCTAACATCAAGTTTGATGTTTTCCATTACGATAAACTCATCTTCTACGATGAATAATTTCAATGATTGTTTGTTAGTAGTGGTCATGGATCAAATTTTAATTCTTAGCAGTAAGATACTCGATGAACACGGATTTAAAAAAGATTAATCGTCTTTTTCAATGAATTAATCTAAAGTTTCAGTAACTTAATCGAAACCAATCACTAAAAAGCTATGTATCAAGTTATCGTTGTAGATGATGACCCGATCGTTAGGAGTCTCATCAAAAATTATCTGGAAGACCACTCAGAGTTCAAGTTAATAGGAAGCTATTCGTCCTTAAAAGACTCTGAATTAAGGGAACGTATTAATAAGGCTGACCTTGTATTCATGGATGTAGAAATGCCGGATGGAACTGCCGTTGAATTCATGAATACAGCTAATGTTCAAGGGGATATTATTGTTATCACTTCTGATACGAAATATGCCTACTGGGGGTATCAAATCGATGCGCTAGACTTTTTATTAAAGCCGATTTCTAAAGTTAGATTTGATCATGCCTTGGAGAAGTTCTCAAAATCAAAACAAGGCAAAAGCGTTGGTGATCAAATACTTGTGAAGTCTGGTTCGGAACAGATCAAGATCAATCTTAATGACATTCTTTGGATAGAAGGAGCCAGTGAATATTTAAAGATCGTTACAAATGCAGGTAAGATCCTCGTTTACTCTAATATGAAATCGATGCTCTTGAATTTGAATAAGGATTTCTTGCGTGTTCATAGATCTTATATAGTTCCTGCTTCGAAGATCGAACGTTTTACCAAAAAGGCAGTTTGGATTCAAGGAAAAGAGATTCCTGTAAGTAAGACCTATGCGAAAATGCTTCAGGAATTTATGGACGGTCAGTTTGCGGATAATGTAGCTTAAAGATCTCGTCTGTCTTTTCTTGAAATAGTGCGTATTCCTTCAGGTCATTGTGCTTTCCACCTTTGAGGGTGATGAAGTTTTGCTCAGTTTTTAATAATGGTTTTAGTTTAACCGCGCAGCGATAAGGAACCACAACATCTTTTGTGCCTTGAAATATATAGATCGGACAATTAACTTGTTTGATCCATTCTTTTACCGGGAAGGTAAATTTAAAAGAAAATAGCCAGCTCGGCATAAAGGGATAATAGGATTGGAACAAGTCAGGAATAGAGGAGTAGGGCGTTTCTAATATCAGGACAGCTGGATTATTTTCAGATGCGAGCAAAGTTGCCACACTGGTTCCCATCGATCTTCCGTAGATAAATATCTCACGCTCGTCATAATGCTTCTTCGCAAAAGCGAATACAGCTCGAGCATCTTCAATGAAATTCTTTTGATTGCGCTTGCCTTTGCTTTTTCCAAAACCTCTGTAGTCGTAAATAATTACATCAAATCCACGGGCATTATAACGTTCAGCGACTTCTCCCCAAGATTGTAAATTGCTGCTGTTTCCGTGACAATAGAAAACCAAAGGACGCTCTTGGTCAATTGATTTAAACCAGAGCAGATTTATTTCTCCACCATTTTTTGTGTCGAGAAAGTGTTCAGTAAAAGGAAGTTTAAAATCATAGCTGTGATTCTTCTTAAGTCGAACAGGCCTGAATATGAAAAGATCCTGAAGTACTGTTGTAAACAGGTTCCCGATTGCCAGTAATGACAGTAGTAATAAAGCTATTTGAAATATTATGATCAATTTGAATTTTGTAAAATTTGCTTCAATACGTCATGGTACTGTTGCTTCTTGGGAAGGTTGTTATGCCTTCCTCCATCAATGATATGTAATTTTATTCTTTCCCTGTTAATGCCTGCAAGTTCTTTCCCCTGTCGCAATGGTATTGTAATGTCTTTGTCACCGTGAATTATGTGAACCGGACATTTAACTTGTTTAATATACTTTTCCAGTGGGATCCTGTGTTTTAATATATAACGTAAAAAAAGGACGCGTGTATAATAATTGGCTAATCTGGTGAAATTATAAAAGGGTGAATCGAGTATCAGTCTTTCCGGATTGTTGTTCATTGCAATGTAGCCTGCAAATCCAGCGCCCAGTGATCTTCCGTAGATCGTTATATCCTCTTCAGGGTATGTTGATTTTAACCAATCATAGGCTACTTGGGCGTTGTAGCATATGGTATCCACTGTTCTTTTTCCCGTACTTTTTCCAAAGCCGGGATAATCGATGATGAAAAAGCTGTAGCCATTTGCATGAAAGTCTTTTGAGAATTTTGCCCACCCCTTAATACTTCGTGTATTTCCTTTGAAATAGAAGATGACCTTTTTTGAATCCTTGATAGGGAAGTGTAAGCAATCAATTAAAGAGCCGTTAATTCCCTCCAATTGAACTTCTTCAAAATCTACGGGATATTTGAATTTAAATCCTATTTGCAGTTTTTCAGGATGAAAAAAGAAGAAATCCTGGACAAAGAATGCGGCTATATGCATGAAACCATACACACAAAAAACAATCAACAATACTGACATCCAGTCCATGACCAAATGTAAGTTCTTTTTTCGGGTCTAAAAATGATGAATATCAGACATAAATTGATCTTACACTCTTAAATTGTTTAACAAAGGTTTATGCGAGGAGAGATTTTTGTAAAATATCGAAGACTGCATTGGTTTTCATGTCTTCTCTTTTTTCTGGTTTGTCCTGTTCTATGAATTCAAATGGTACTGTTTTATTGAATACGTATCCCAGCTGTTCATAATATTTGCGTAACCATTTTTTGAAATCCGAAACTGGCTCCTCTGCGCGAATAATCTCTAATTGCATAGTTGTCCCGCCGTTTTCCATGGCATGGTTTTCTGCAGCTCCGATCAATCTTGCTCCTATGTTTTTCCCTGTGTGGTCAAAATCAACATTTAGCAAACCAAAACCGAAAGTTTCGTTATCCTTGCGATATACCTGAATGCTGCCCAGGATTTGATCGTTTTCCAATGCGATATAAAATACACCCGAGTTTAGAAGTTGGAAGTACTCCTCCCTCTCAAGCCGATCGTAATCTTTTCCCCAGATATCTTCTTCTGTTACTGCATATGCGTGTCTCATGAGCTCAAATAGACGTTGTTTGATTGCTTTTGTGAGCTCTAAAGTATGATTTGGAACAACTTGGATCATAAAACGTATTTTTTGTACCAGCGCTTATATCCTTTAGGAATACCAACTTCTTTCAACATACTTGGGCTTGGAAAACCAAAAGGTCGCTTGCACCCTTCATTATCTTCTCCATATGTTGTGTATTTGATCGTTTCAAATAAAGGTTGAGCAAGTTTAGATTCAGCTTCAAACCCCCATGTGTAGTTCATGAATATCGTTTCATTATATGATTCTGCCTGTGGTATATAGATCCGGCTTAGGTCCGGACCTGTTTCATGATGAGAGATCCCGGCGATTACCTCAAATACTATTTTGACCGCGTATTTTTCTGGGTCCCAGGAACATGTGACAATTTCAGTAGACTTTACTCTATACAGATAAATTTCTGTGGCATATTCTCCATCAGCATTGCAACAGTCACAATAATCAAAAATGAAAGGATGTTTTTTTAGATATTCTACAACCTGATTTGCTTCACTCATTGTGAGGTTGTCCCAGGCATCAGCTTTACTTTGAAACGTAAGAAGTGTTAAAAAGAGACAGATAATTATGCGCATGATTTAATTTTTAAGACGAATATATAATTTCCGATGCTTAAGTACGTGAACATGAACTTTGTTAAATTTAGGACATGGCAAAAACAGCAATCGTATTTGGAGGAACCGGTTTAACTGGAAGATATTTGGTGACTCAGTTATTGGCGGATTTAAGATATGACAAGGTGAAAGTAATTTCCAGAAGATCTTTAGGATTAGACGATCCAAAGCTAGAGGAGTATATTACGGATCTATTAAACAAAGAAATTTGGACAGATCTCGTTACAGGGGATGATGTTTTTTGCTGTATTGGCACAACGAAAAAGAAAACCCCGGATAAGGACCATTATTATAAAATAGACTTTGGTATTCCGAAGAACGCTGCAAGTGCGGGGAAAAATAATGGTGTGCAAAAATTTGCTGTGGTTTCGGCAATTGGAGCGAACAGTAAAAGCTCTATTTTCTACAACAAACTGAAAGGTGAGATGGAAGAAGCTGTAAAGTCCATGGGGCCTTCAGCGGTTTATATCATGCGTCCTTCAATAATTGACGGACCCAGAGGCGAAAGTAGATTGTTGGAAAAGATAGGTCTTGGGATTTTTAAGTTGTTAGGATTTATGTTTGTCGGATCCTTTCGAAAGTATAGATTGATCCATGCGAGAGATATCGCAAAAGCTATGATCGAAGCGGTTAATTCCGAAAGTACGGGAGGGACATTTGAATCTGACGAGGTGCAAGAATTAGCGAATAATGCCAAGAGCAACAATTGAGCAAAAAGATAGAGTAATTAAGATCTTGAAAGTATCTTTTCAGGATAATCCATCTATAGTGGAGATTGTAAATCAAAACAAACCAATAGATAGGCAGTTAGATCTATTATTATCCTATGCTTATCAACGCGCGTATAATAGAGGAGGAGTTTATATTTCTCAAAATGAAAAAGGGGCTGCTCTTTGTTTTTCTTCTGAAGAAAAAGGGATTTTCCCTCGAGAATTAATTGCTGAATTGAAATTTGGATTAGCGGTCTCTTTATTGAAGAGTCTAAAAACACTTAGTCGTCAAAAACGATTATCACGAATACGCGTTAAAGAACCGCATTTATATTTTTGGTTTTTTGGAGCAATGAAAGAAAATAATGGCGGGGCTTACGAACTGATGCACGAATTATTTGAAAAATCAGCAGAATGCAATCTGCCAATAGTAGCAGAAACGAGCGTAGAAAAGAATAGGCGTGTTTATGAAAGGTTTGGGTTCAAGGTTTACCATGTATTTGAGGACAATAAGGGCCCTAGACTGTACATGATGATCCGCCAGCCACTTGTTAAATAAATTTCATTTGAATTAATAATTGAACAATTTTGTTTAATTAAATCATTGACTATCATATTTTTATTACCTTTTGGTCAACCACTATTGATTGTAATGATTGAACCATTACCGCATAAAAGAGAAGATGATCGTTCCAGAGAGCTGCATTCTCTGAATATTCTGGATACGTTTGCTGAGCAGGAGTATGATGACCTAACTATGCTCGCTACACAGATCTGTGATGTACCTGTTGCTCTTATTTCATTTATTGACGATGACCGTCAGTGGTTTAAATCCAAAGTTGGACTTGAGGTTGCGGAAACTCCACGGTCTGTATCATTTTGCGGTCATGCAATTAATGAGGAGATCGACCATTTGATTGTCGAGGATGCTCGCTTAGATCCAAGGTTCGCAGATAACCCAATTGTTTGTGATCATCCAAACGTGGTTTTCTACACCGGAGTGAAGTTAATGATGAACGAACTGCCGCTCGGAACGCTTTGTGTAATCGACCACGAACCGAAAAAACTCAATGATGAACAGATAAAGTCGTTGCGTGCGCTGGGAAGACAGGTTGAAAGATTGCTTGAATTGCGTGTCAGTAAAAGAGAAATACAAACTGCTTTGGACGAAAGAAATCTTCTTTTCTCAGAATTAAAGCATAGAACAAAGAACAATCTTCAGCTAATAGCAAGCTTAATTGGTATTAAGGCACGTAAATCGCCGGATCCTGATAGGTTCAATGATATAATTAATATGATCATTGCTATGAGTCGCGTCTACGAAAGAAGTTATGAAGGCGAGGCGAGAGGGTCTGTGCCGATACATAAATATGTTGAAGATGTGATAGGTCTCTTTGACAGTGATCCCAATATTTCGTTTAATCTCAAAATTGATGCCGGTAGCTTAACTGAAAGAGAAGCATTATATACCGGATTAATTTTGAATGAAGCGATTACTAATGCAAAGAAACACGCTATATCCGGTGAGGCATTGAACATGATCATCGAGTATAACAATAGGGGAGATGCGAGGAGTTTTGTAATTTCTGATAATGGCCCAGGGTTTCCTGTAGACATTGATAAGGATGACAGCTATCCTCATGGTATTTCTTTGATGCGATCAATGGCAGAACAAATTGACGGAGAAATAACCTTCAGTTCTGAAGGAGGTGCAAAAATTAACTTATTGATGAAATAAAAAAAAAGCCATCTGAATCAGATGGCTTTTTTAGTGGAGTCGGAGGGATTCGAACCCTCGTCCAAACGATGAATAATCCAGCTTTCTACATGCTTAGTCTATGATTCGGTTTTCGTCGGTGATTCGGACAAAGACACCCAAGGTCACCGCTTATCTTCTAAATCTCATACCTGCTTAGAAGTGTCACAAGTACTATCCTGAAAAAGTTGATCCTTCCGATTCCCTACCTATCAGGCGGAGGCGTGGGGGAAGAGACTCGTTTCGCCTACTGTGCTTCGGCTGAAATTAAGCTCGATAAACATTCCGTTTATTAAGCAGCGAGGTTGTATGACGTATTGTCAATTATGGTTTGTGACAAATGATTAACGAGCTTCATCACAAGGCTCGACATGCTTACACTGTACTATCGCTATCGCTGTCAAATCCAAGTACGACCCCAAAGAACGTTGATACCTTTGTATCCACAACAAAAGTAGCAAAAATCGTACCCTTTAAGAAATAGGAAAAAATGTCAGGATCTACCAGTTATCGTCATCCTCGTAGTCCTCATCATCGAAGTCTTCCTCATCGTAATCTTCGTCGTAATCATCATCACTATTAACGAGGTAGTTACTTAAGACGTCATCATCAACTTCAATATCTTCATCCCTTCCGAATAGATCAAAATCGTCCAGATCCTCTTCATCATCGATATAGATCTGATCTTTACCACTCTTTTTGTAAGGGTTTAGTTTCTTCTTTTTGTTTCCACCATCAACCGTGTTATCGACCTCTTTTGTCTTTGGAAGATTATTTTTTCTTCTTTTCTCAGTTTTGTCGGCGTCTGATGAATCAAAGTTGTCATCAGGCATTTTAACCGGTGCAGAAAAATCTTTATCTCCCGAAGGTTTCTTAGAGTCATCTGAATCTTGACGTGGTTTAAATTCACCACGAGGCTTAAATTCTCCTTTTGGTTTGAAGTCTTTTTTAGGACCACTGTTTCCCGAACGTCTGTCCTCGGCTTCTTTTACAGCGATGTCTCGTCCGTTAATGTTTCTGCCATCCAAGCCACTGATAGCTTGTTGTGCTTCGTCATCGTTGTACATCTCAACAAAAGCAAATCCTCTTGGTTTACCGGTTTCACGGTCAGTAGCGATGTGTGCTTTCTTAACACCGCCGTAAGCTTCAAATAGAGCTCTTAGTTCATCCTCAGTGACGCCAAAATCAAGTTTGGCAACAAAAATACTGGTCATTAATGCAGGTCAATAAATCGATTAATCAGTACAATAATAAATGGATTTTATGAAAAACAAAAATCCCGCTTAAAAAAGCGGGATTAAAGTTAGAATGTATACGCCAGTCCAACGGCGAGAATTTCTTTGAATTGTGTCCTCGGTCCGACTTCATCAGTCACTCCGTCACCGTTGTTATCAACGTTTATTTTAATGTCATGATCGTAGATCAATTGAGTAGAAAGTGCAACAGTTATCCACTTGTTTACCTTCATTGAAATTAACATCTCCCAGTTCACATCAATATTCTGGGGTCTATCTAAATAGTTCGTGAATAGATCGAGCTTGGTTTGAAGTTTAATGTTCTCCATGATATCGTTCTTATAGAACAATCGAACATAACCACCGAACTCGTTACGGACACTTTCTCCAGGCGTAACGCCAAATGCACCTGCTGCAGATAGTGTTGGCTCCATAACAAAAGTCGTTTTTGAAGTAATTGGAGCAATGAAAGCCGTGAATTTACTGTTTCGATTATATTCCATACCCAATGCTCCCAATAAATACCCTGGCGCCATGAATTTTGAAATAAACACACTGTCATTAGGATAGTTATAACCAGGTGCCATTTGAGTCTTAAAGTTCGCAAGTCCGGCATAGTACCAGTTGCCAGATGCTTTTCTTCCGTATTTGGACATAAGATCGATCTTATCATCTGTCTTTTGCCAAATTGCAGGTCTCCCTTGTCTCAGCACACCGTAACCAAGGTCTAATGTGTTTTCCCAAGTACTCTTGTCGGTTCTGTGATTCGCATATAGTGATACCAATCCATTTAGAGCCACTGAGTTTTGTCCACCTGCATTCCAATTAGCAAGTGCGGTTTGCGATAAGTTTAAGGAAGCTGTTCCTCCTACGTCCCAACCTCTTAAAGTGTCGCTGTCTTTGGCTCTTAGGTCGCCTTCTGCACTCGTGACTTGAGCTGAAGTGGTACCTAGAATAAATAAGAATAGGATGGTTGTGATTTTCTTCATGATCTAGACTTAAAGAAAAAGTCCTGAAGAATCAGGACTTTAAAATTTGATTTATGGGTTGTATTACTTTTTAAGAAGATCTCGGATCTCTGTAAGTAACTCTTGGTCTTTTGTAGGTCCAGGAGCCGGTGCAGGAGCTTCCTCTTCCTTTTTCTTCATTTTGTTGTATCCTTTAACGATCATGAAAACCGCAAAAGCAACAATAACAAAAGTGATGATATGGTTGATAAACATACCATAGTTAACAGAAACTTCAGCCGCAGTCTCAATACCTTCAGCGTCCATAACAGCTTCTGAGATCACATATTTCATCTCTTTGAAGTCTACTCCTCCCACAAGGTTACCAACAATTGGCATTAATAGATCATCAACCATCGATTTAACGATCGCCCCAAAGTAAGTTGCCATGATTAAACCGACCGCCAGGTCAAGTACATTTCCTTTAGAAATAAACGCTTTAAACTCTTTTAACATAACTGAAATTTTAATTTGTTCGGGCCAAATATATGATAAACTCAACAATAACTATGCTCGCATAGCATGTTAAATGTCCATTAATTATCCCTAAACGGATTTAGCTTGATTACTTAACAGATTTAGTGCTTAATATTAAAGGGTTGTCGATTCATAATCGACTGAGAGAGCGTGACTTGATCCGCATATTGAAGTTCAGATCCCACTGCGACTCCTTTCGAAAGTGTTGAGAGTTTTATTTCGAAATCCTGGAGCTTTTTGTAAAGGTAAAAGTTTGTGGTGTCACCCTCCATTGTTGCGCTTAAGGCAAAAATGACTTCATCAATGCTGTTCTTTTTAACACGCTCTACAAGTGAATCAATATTAAGGTCAGTGGGTGAGATCCCGTCCATAGGTGAGATAATCCCCCCTAAAACATGATAAACACCTTTATAGCTTTCAGTAGATTCAATCGCCAGGACATCTCGTATATCTTCAACCACACAGATCGTAGAATGATCACGCCTTTCATTAGAACAGATCGAACATGTTTCCAGATCTGAAAGGTTACCGCACACTTTGCATTTTTTGACATGTAGCTTCATATCCATCATGGCTTCTGAAAAAGAACGAATCTCTTCTTCTGATCTGTTGAGCAGCTGCAAGACCAAACGGAGCGCTGTTCTTTTGCCAATACCGGGAAGGGTAGACATTTGTTCAACAGCATTTTCTATATGTCTGGATGGAATTTTCACCTAACAAAGGTATCGAATTTAAATCCTGCCATAACCGTTTTAAGTGTTACTTTTGCAGAGTAGATTTTTGATAATTGCATAACCAGGTTAACATACAGAACAAAAAGGCGCGTTTTGAGTATCATTTGCTCGATAAATTCGTTGCGGGTATGCAATTGATGGGAACGGAGATCAAAAGTATTCGCTCAGGAAAAGCCAGTATCAAGGAGGCTTATTGCATTTTTGAAAATGGGGAAGTATGGATTCGCAACATGCATATAGCTGAATATGGGAACGCATCCTTCTACACGCACAAACCACGTTCAGATAGAAAGTTGTTGCTCAATAAAAAGGAGATCAACAAGATCGAAAAGTTTTTAAAGGTAAAGGGGAATACCGTTGTACCATTACGTCTTTTCATATCCGAAAAAGGATGGGCGAAATTGGAGGTAGCTCTCGCTCAAGGTAAAAAGCTGCACGATAAACGTCAGACGTTGAAAGAGAAGGATGACAAGCGCTCTATGGACAGAGCAATGAAGAATCTCTAAAGAAACCCGAGAGACAATACGTGCGCCCAGCGGTCACCAGTGATCAGAAAAGTGATCAGTAACAAGCCAACACCGTAATAACAGAAGTGAAAGAGTACAGTAAAACGTACGGACTTTTCCTTGTAAAGAAGAAGGATCATTGGCGCAAGGAAAAGTATTCCAGTTAACCATCCGAAGCTGTAGAAGGTAAAATGCGTGTAATAGCGTCTGTGTGTTGTTTTACCTTCTGAAATGATGCTGATTGGATTGTGGAAGACCCAGCTGGTTTCTTTATATCCATTGGGATACTTACCATATAAGTGATAGGTGAGGCGAGAGATCCAAAACTTCTCACCGGATTCCGTCTTTAATAAACTGAGCTCCCGCTTGTCTGCGCCTAACACGCCAGCGTTTAATTTATAATGTGTGACTTTGATCGGTTCGTAATGCCTTGGAAGAACGTAATCAGCAAAAAGCATGGCGGAAAGAATAAATCCAACGATAGCGATCACTTTTATAGTTACCCATTTAGGGCCCTTTGTGAGCTCGTTGAAGTACTCTTCGTTTTCCATAAACTCCCTGAAGATCTGCTCACGGTATCTTTTCTTGGCGTTGCGAATGCGTTCCTCATGGTTTTTCTTGGGCTTCGTTGAATTACCTGAAGTAGAAAATCCGCCGGTTTTAGGAGCTTGAACCTTTCCTGTCAGTATTTCATATGCTTCAGTGATTTCAATAAATTTATCTTCGGCTTCAGGTGAGTCGTTTTTATCCGGATGGTAGATCATTACCAGTTTCCGATACTTTTTACGCACTTCTTTTTCAGACGCGCCCGGCGACAAGCCCAATATTTTATAGTACTTGCTTTCTGGCATTTGAAATACGGTTGATTGTTTCCTTGCGGTTTACTTTATCCGAAGCTGTATAATTGAATTTATCAAAGTAATATATGCACTTAGGCCTTTCATATCGAGATAATCCTTCCAAGAGCTCTTTGCTGAAAGAGTTGCCCTCCACGCAGAGAATGACTTGCTGCCCAAGAATTTCATCTGCTATGGATGATATGAATATGTTTTGATCAGTCCTGATCTTAGACTCGATCTGTTCAGGAAAGACTTTTACTCCTCCTGTATTAATAACGTGATCTTTTCTTCCGATCCACCGAAATGATTGTAGATCTATTAGCTCAACAATGTCATTTGTTTCGAGTGAATCAACACCTATATCCGGTGAATGGATGATTAGGTTTTTCTCGATTCCTTGGGAGAAAGTTGTATTCGAAACTCCTTTAAAAACGGGTGCTGAGCCATCGATTTTCCTTAATGCGATATGGGAGATTGTTTCTGTCATACCAAAAGTCTGAAATGCATGCAATTTAGCCGCCAATATCTCATTTTCAAGCGCATTGGTTATTGGAGCTCCTCCAATGATCAAATTCTGGATCCTTTGAATTTTAAATTTCTCAGACTCTAATGACTTTCTTACCTGTAAAGGAACCATGGCGGCAAAGTCTATAACCTCGTTGTCTTGAATTGACATCAAGGGAGAAGAGCTAACATCGCCCACAATCAGATTGAGTTCGCCGACAAAGGACCTGATCAACATCATCTTGCCTGCAATCGTTTCGGGTGACAAACAGAGCAGAGCAGTGTTCCCTTTTTGAAGGTTTAAATAATCAATCGTTTTGCGCGCAGAAGCCTCAGCGTACTTGCGGTCTATTTTGAGCGTCTTAGGCTTTCCAGTTGATCCGGAGGTCTTTACAGTAAAGAATTCCATACTAGGCCAATCTTGCAGAAAGGCCTCAATTTGCGCACGAATGGACTCGTCTTTTGTACGAAATTCAATTTGCATCCTTCTTGGAATGAATTTTGTACTAAAGGTAACAACTTTGCTTTACAAGAATTTATGAATTGAAGTTTGATGGTTTGTAAGCATATATGTATTTTAACGTTCTAAGTCTACAGAACAAAATTAAATTGAAAATAATGAAGAAGACAGTTGGAATTTTTGTTGCCGGAGTGCTTTCACTAATAGTTATGACATCGACAACTTGTTCAGTTGAAACAACTGAAGCGCCGAAGGAAGAAGTGGCACAAAATGCTAGTCTGGCAACTCCTGCAGCAAGCAGTGGGATTTCGTTCGATAAGATGAGTCTTGAAAAAGCGAAAAAACAGGCCAAAAAAGAAGGTAAGCTGATCTTCATTGACTGTTACACGAGCTGGTGTGGTCCTTGTAAAAGAATGGCTGCCACAACTTTCAAGGAAGAGGAAGTTGCAAAACTATTCAATAGCAATTTTATCAATTTAAAGATCGATATCGAAAAGGATGAAGACGGCGCTGATGTTGCAAGAAGATATCGCGTTAGAGCGTACCCGACGCTCTTGATGATCAACGGTGATGGCGAATTGGTTAAACAAACTGTAGGATTTCAAACAAAGGATAAGCTAATGGCTTTCGCTAAGTCTGTTCTTTAAAGGTATATTTACAACTAAACCAAAAGCTCCTTTCTAAGGGGCTTTTTTTATGTCCAGTTGGTTTTGTATTTGAAGTAGATCTCGATTGCCGCTCTGATTATAAACAAAATCATTAGTGCTAAAATTTGAGAGAAATCATTTAGATAAAACAACAAAATAATGCCTAATAGATTCATCCCTGATAGCGATAAAATCTCAAGAAATAGGTTTTGCTGAAGTTCGTATTCTTTTTGTGATATTGTCCTATTATCAAGTGAATTGATCAAGTATACGGCGGCGATCGCAATAAAGGCAATCCAGCCACCAGATTCATCCATAAGTTTTAATGGTTCGCTGATTTCAACTTGATGAAAAAGGCTTAGTGTACCGATCATGAAAACGTATTGAAGTAAAAGTGCACCTGCGAGTGCCGTGACAATATTTCCTATATCCGGCAGTTTCCTATATTTCCTGGGGTTCTTTGCCTTATCCAATATCCTAAATACGATATAGGTTATTACGATGACAACTAGCTCCACATAAAGCGCAACGAAGAATCCTATAGGTGACCAATTAAAAAAATGGCAACCTATAATCAAAAGTAAATAGGAGAGGAGTATCCCAATCGATTTAAGACCTGTTTGTTTTTTCTGTGTCATAAAAAAGCCCCGCACAAAGTGCGAGGCTCAAATTTATAGAATTGGGGAGATTACTTTTCTCCTTTCTCCATTTTTTCTTTTAGCTCAGCAAGAGCATCAAGATCACCAAGAGTTGATTTCTCAGCTGACTCATTTACTTGCTTAACTGATGTAGAAGAAGACTTTTTGCTTCTAGGCTTGTCTTCTGTCTCCTCAAACGTAGCAGTGTGAGAAACAACGATCTTGCGAGCGTCTTTGTTGAATTCGATAACTACGAAATCCAAAGTTTCTTCCACTTTAGCGTTACCACCGTCCTCTTTTCTCATGTGACGAGCAGGGCAAATCGCTTCCAATCCGTAAGGAAGGGCAACAATTCCAGACTTGTCTTTAAGATCGATAACAGTTCCTTGGTGAGTTGATCCTTCAGTAAATGTTGTTTCGAACACTTCCCAAGGGTTCTCCTCCAGTTGCTTGTGACCTAGAGAAATTCTTCTGCTCTCTCTGTCGATCTCAAGAACAACAACATCTAGAGGTTCACCAACTTTACAGAACTCAGATGGGTGCTTGATCTTTTTCTGCCAAGAAAGGTCAGAAATGTGAACTAATCCGTCTACACCTTCTTCAAGCTCAACGAATACACCGAAGTTTGTGAAGTTACGAACCTTAGCTGTGTGCTTAGTTCCAACCGCAAACTTAGTCTCGATCTGATCCCATGGATCTGGCATCAATTGCTTGATACCAAGTGACATTTTTCTTTCTTCTCTATCTAGTGTAAGGATTACCGCCTCAACTTCGTCTCCAACATTCAGGAAGTCCTGTGCTGAACGAAGGTGCTGAGACCAGCTCATTTCTGAAACGTGGATAAGTCCCTCAACTCCGGCAGCGATCTCAACGAACGCACCATAGTCAGCAAGAACCACAACTTTTCCTTTCACTTTGTCTCCAACCTGTAGGTTAGCGTCAAGCGAATCCCATGGATGAGACTGAAGTTGCTTCAATCCAAGAGCGATTCTCTTCTTCTCATCATCGAAATCAAGAATTACAACGTTCAACTTCTGATCAAGCTCAACGATCTCTTCAGGATGATTAACGCGTCCCCAAGAAAGGTCAGTGATGTGGATAAGTCCGTCAACACCTCCAAGGTCGATGAATACACCGTAAGAAGTAATGTTCTTAACAGTTCCTTCAAGTACCTGTCCTTTCTCAAGTCCAGAGATAATTTGTTTTTTCTGCTCTTCAAGCTCTGCTTCGATAAGCGCTTTGTGAGATACAACAACGTTTTTGAATTCCTGGTTGATCTTAACAACTTTGAATTCCATGTTTTTACCAACGTACATGTCGTAGTCACGGATAGGCTTCACATCAATTTGTGAACCTGGAAGGAATGCTTCTAGACCGAATACATCTACGATCAATCCTCCTTTTGTTCTACACTTAACGTATCCAGTGATAACTTCACCAGTCTTAAGTACTTCGTTTACTTTCTTCCAAGCGCTGTGTACACGAGCGATCTTGTGAGAGATTACAAGCTGACCGTATTTGTCTTCCTGTGTCTCAACGTAAACAGGTACTGCATCTCCTGCCTTAAGATCTGGGTTGTAACGGAACTCACTCGCAGGAAGAACTCCCTCTGATTTAGATCCAATGTTAATTACAACCTCTTTCTTGTTAAGAGATACAACAGTTCCTTCAATTACTTCTTTCTCAGCAACTGAATTCAATGTTTCTTCGTAACGGTCAGAAAGCTCTGAACGTTCTTGTTTGGAATAACCGTCTAATTCTAACGCTTCCCAGTCAAAATCTGCAGTTCCCTGCATTTGTTCTTTTTTAGCCATGTTGGCATTCATTTTTGTATTTCAAGCAACCTAAAAACTTGAAAGTGGTTTAACATAAAACTGCTATGGTTCAATAGGTTAGCAGTGTTTTTAGTTCCATTCTTACGAATAGGAGTGCAAAGATAGTGTTTTTTTCAATTAACTGTCTGGCAGACAATAAAAAAAGGTGTCCTTGCGAACACCTTTTAAATATTATTGTAAGTTATATTATTTCAATGCATCCAATCTTTTCTTGTACTCAAGTGCTTTTTCACTGTTTCCAGACTTGTAATAAGCTCTATAGAGAATGTCAAGGATTGCTTTGTTCTCAGGATCTTTTTCAATGTACTTTTCAAGTACTTCAATTGCTCCATTCATCTTAGCTTCACTTAGCTCTAAAAGCTCAGCATCTCTCGGGTCTCCTTTCGAAAGTTTATCTCTTTCAAGCTTCAATTCAGTGGCCCAGTTATAAAGGTGAGCACCCAGCTGGTATTGAATGTCTGCATTAGAAGGGTCCAGCTCTAGTGCTTTTCTTAAAGCATCTTCAGCCTTTTGGTTTTCTTTAAGGTCAATGTAGATCGTACCAATTGTATAGTGTAATTGTACATTATTTGGGTCTGCCGCGATTGCATCATTCAATGCTTTTTCTGCTCCTGCAGCGTCACCACTTTCAATATTTGTATTCACTAACTCCGTTAAAAGGTCCTTGTCAGATGGGTGATTTGCTCTTGCTTTAGTGATAACTGCTTTTGCCTTCTCAAGGTTTCCAGCATTTCGGTAAGCACGTGATGTAAATACTGCAGAGTGAGTTCCACTCATCACATAGTCAACATCAGAAAGCTTCTCGTAATTCATTGCAGCGTTTTCAAACTTCTCAGCTTTTTCGTAGCAAAGTCCAGCATTAAACCATGCCGTCGTGTCAAGCATTTCAATTGCAGTAGCAAAACGTCCTTGCCATTCGTAATAGAACCCGGCATCTTCAAATTGCTCTTTATCGTAATAAGCTCCCGCTGCCATGAAGAATCCGTTTCTGAACTGGTCTACAGTCGAAACGACATCACTCTTATACTTTTTACCCATAGGATAAGCTCTTGTAAGTGATTGAACTGCTTTGTCGAGTCCATCTTCTCCAACTTTCGCCATTAGGTCAGCATCACCGGATGCTTTAGCCAATGTGTATAGTGTACCGTAGATGTCACCAACAAGCCAAAGCGTCTTTTGGCTGTCTTTCGTATCCTCGTGTGCAGCTGCTTTGTCGATGTATTCTTTCGCTGAAAGCAATGATTTCATTGCTCCTTCCGCGTTTCCTGTCATCATGGCTTTTTGAGAATTATTTCTCTCAACAGCCGCACTTGTTTCGTTTGTTTTCTGTCCGAATGAAGTAAACGAAAGTGTTGCAACAGCAGCAGCTAGTGTTAGTTGCTTCATTGAATAATTCATAATGTATTTTATTTTGAGATGAATTAAATATTAATTTTCCACACCATCGTTTCCAATTTCTGTGCCATTATCTTCAGAATTGTCAAATTCTTCTGTCGATTCATCTTCATCATCAGATCTTGGAACTCTGGCAACGGCTGCAATTTCGGAATTCTTTTTCAAATTAATAAGTTTCACCCCTTGAGCTGCACGTCCCATTGTGCGAATGGTGTCAATGTGCATACGAATTGTTACACCGGCTCTGGTGATGATCATTAGATCCTCTTCATCTGTCACATTCTTGATCGATAGAAGTTTACCTGTCTTGTCTGTTACATTGAGTGTCTTAACTCCTTTACCACCTCGGTTCGTAATTCTGTAGATAGCTTCGTTGTCCTCCGGGTCGTTCAGATAAGTACGCTTACCGTATCCTTTCTCAGATACTACAAGGATGGTTGAATGAACATCCTCCACGCAGATCATTCCGATTACTTCGTCATCCTTGCCGTCTAATGTTACTCCGCGCACACCGGAAGCATTTCTACCCATTGCACGTACTTTCTCTTCATTGAATCGAATTGCACGTCCCTTCGTTGTGGCTAGAACGATCTCATTTTTACCATTCGTAAGTTTCGCCTCAAGAAGTTCATCGTTGTCGCGGATAGTGATCGCGTTAATACCGTTTGTTCTTGGTCTAGAATAAGCTTCTAACGCAGTTTTCTTGATAACACCTTTCTTTGTACACATTACGATGTAGTAGCGATCAACCAATTCATCCAGGCTCTCTGCTAAACCGTTGTCAATATCCTCCTGCGTTGCAGGTCTCTTAATATATTCTTCAGATTTAACATCTCCTGTGTTGATGAATGCCATGATCTTATCGTCAGGCTCAATATTCAACAGGTTCTGAATAGCTCGTCCCTTACTCGTCTTGCTTCCCTCTGGAATTTCAAATACGCGCATCCAGAAGCATTTACCTTTTTCTGTAAAGATCAAGAGGTAATTGTGGTTTGTTGCAACAAATAACTCTTGTAGGAAGTCTTTGTCTCTTGTTGCAGATCCTTTGGATCCCATTCCACCTCTGTTTTGAACCTTATATTCAGCAAGATTAGTACGCTTTATATATCCTGCATGAGAAATGGTAACAACCACCTCTTCGTTTGGAATTAGGTCTTCAATACGCATCTCGCTTGCAGAGTACTCGATCGTAGATCTTCTCTCATCACCATATTTGTCACGCATTTCTGTCGTTTCATCCATGATGATCTGCATTCTTCGATCTTCATTAGCTAGAATGTCTTTCAAATCTGTGATCAACTCTATAAGATCGTTGTATTCTGCACGAAGTTTGTCTTGTTCAAGCCCAGTCAATTGACGCAGACGCATTTCTACGATTGCTCTTGCCTGGATGTCTGAAAGCTCAAAGCGTGCAATCAATTTCTCTCTTGCTTCTTCAGGACTCTTTGAACCTCTGATCAAAGCAATCACTTCATCAATGTTGTCTGAAGCGATGATCAATCCTTCTAGAATATGCGCTCTTTCTTCAGCTTTCCTTAATTCGTACTTTGTTCTTCTAACAACAACCTCGTGTCTGAAGTCTACAAAGTGTCCGATCATTTGCTTCAAATTAAGAAGCTGTGGACGACCGTTGACAAGACATATGTTATTAACTGAGAATGAGCTTTGTAGAGCTGAATACTTGTATAGTTTATTTAAGACTACATTTGGAATTGCATCACGTTTCAATTCAATAACGATACGCATTCCATTTCTGTCTGACTCATCTCTTAAGTCAGAGATTCCATCTATTTTTTTGTCGTTTACAAGCTCGGCGATCTTCTTGATCATATCCGCCTTATTAACCTGGTATGGAATTTCTGTAATAATGATCGATTCGCGTCCGTTCTTTTCTTCGAACTCCGCTTTACCTCTCATCATAACACGACCTCTACCCGTTAAGAATGCTTCACGTACACCCTCATAACCGTAAATGATACCACCAGTAGGGAAGTCTGGTGCCTTTACGTATTCCAGAAGCTCTTCATCTTCAATGTCCTTGTTTTCGATATAAGCGATGATGCCGTTTGCAACCTCTGTCAAATTGTGCGGCGCCATGTTTGTAGCCATACCTACGGCAATACCACTCGCGCCGTTCACCAATAGGTTAGGGATCTTCGTCGGAAGAACGGTTGGCTCCTCCATACTATCATCAAAGTTCGGAGAGAAATCAACTGTGTCCTTGTCAAGGTCTCCTAACATCTCCTCAGCGATCTTTTGAAGCCTCGCCTCTGTATATCGCATTGCAGCCGGGCTGTCACCATCAACGGAACCGTAGTTACCTTGACCATCAACTAATGGGTATCTTAAAGACCATGGTTGAGCCATACGGACCATCGTGTCATAAACCGAGCTGTCTCCGTGCGGGTGATACTTACCTAGTACTTCCCCTACGATTCTAGCTGATTTTTTATATGGTCTGTTTGAATAAACACCAAGATCCTGCATTCCATACAACACCCTTCTGTGAACTGGTTTAAATCCGTCTCTAACATCAGGAAGTGCTCTGGAAACGATCACGGACATCGAGTAGTCGATGTACGCCGATTTCATTTCATCTTCGATGTTAATCTGGATTATTCTTTCCCCTTCTGCCATCTTGTCATTTTTTTAGTTTTTGCACGATTTATGTGCTATAAATGGAAGATTCGAAATTAGTGATTTCACCAGGAAAAACTTGGTATCAAAATTGATGAATTACTAACAAAAATCTGTGGAAAATAGGCTTTTTCACCTACTTATTAACAATTTTGTTCGTTCTATATTTGTAAGTGGTGTAAAATGCTCAATTTTACTCAGTATATTTAAGTACACAATAACAAACGTTAATGGAAGCAAAGTTTTCACAAAGAGTTAAGGATGTCATTAGTTACAGCCGTGAAGAAGCGCTTCGTCTGGGCAATAATTTCATTGGTGTGGAGCACCTTTTACTGGGGTTATTGAGAGAAGGCGACGGTAAAGCAATAGTTGTGCTGAAGGAATTCCACCTTGATTTAAAAATGATAAGAAAAGAGATCGAGCAGACACTTGAAAAGTCAGCTAGTGTAATGGATCAGAATCTTGCGAATATTCCGCTTGTAAAGCAGGCTGAGCGCGTGTTGAAACTGACATATCTAGAGGCTAAACTATACAAGAGTCCGATGATCGGAACAGAGCACCTGCTGCTTTCTATCCTCAAAAGCGAGGATAGTGCTGCTTGCAGTATTTTGAATAAGTATGGTGTGATTTATGAAAATGCAAAAGATGAATTAGAGTCTATGAAAGATGAAGCTATTTCTCCGCGTGCGGAGTTTCCTGGCGGAACCGAAGATGGCGACGGAGGAGAAGAATCTTTCCCGTCTCAGAGAAGGTCGTCAGATTCAAAAAGTAAAACACCCGTTTTAGATAATTTCGGTAGGGACCTTACTAAGATGGCAGAGGCCGGAAAGTTAGATCCCATTGTTGGTCGTGAAAAGGAGATCGAGCGCGTAAGCCAGATCCTTTCTCGAAGAAAGAAGAACAACCCGATATTAATTGGAGAACCGGGAGTTGGTAAAAGTGCTATTGCGGAAGGCTTGGCTTTGAGAATAGTTCAGCGAAAGGTTTCGCGAGTTCTTTTCAATAAAAGAATAGTTTCTTTGGATTTAGCCTCTTTGGTAGCAGGCACTAAGTACAGAGGGCAATTTGAGGAAAGAATGAAGGCGGTAATGCAGGAACTTGAAAAAAATCCTGATGTGATTTTATTTATTGATGAGATCCACACGATCGTTGGGGCCGGAGGTGCGTCAGGGTCGTTGGATGCCTCGAATATGTTTAAACCAGCATTAGCGAGAGGTGAGCTGCAAGCAATTGGAGCTACTACACTAGATGAGTACCGACAGTATATTGAAAAAGATGGTGCGCTAGAAAGAAGATTCCAGAAGGTGATCGTTGAGCCTACAACAATTGAGGAAACGATCCAGATCTTAAACAACATTAAAGAGCGTTATGAGGATCATCATATGGTTCGATTCTCAGATGATGCTATCGTGGCATGTGTGAAGCTTACTGAGCGTTATATCACGGATAGACATCTTCCGGACAAGGCCATTGACGCCTTGGATGAAGTTGGTTCTCGCGTTCACTTGACGAACATTAATGTTCCAAAAGAGATTTTGGAAATTGAAGGCAAGATCGAAGATCTAAAGGAGCAGAAAAATGAAGTGATCAAGTCTCAGCAATATGAAAAAGCTGCAGAATTGCGCGACGTTGAGCGTAAACTGCAAGATGAGCTGGAGGCTGCAAAGAAGAAGTGGGAAGAGGAGTCCAAGAATAACAGGGTAGAAGTGACAGAAGAACATGTTGCTGAAGTTGTTTCGATGATGTCAGGAGTTCCTGTTACACGTATATCTGAATCTGAGACAGGAAAACTTGCTAACCTAGGGGAAACAATCAAAGGGAAAGTAATTGGACAGGATCAGGCTGTTGCTAAGGTTGTTAAAGCTATTCAGAGAAATAGAGCCGGACTGAAAGATCCAAATAAACCAATTGGTTCGTTCTTCTTCTTAGGTCCAACCGGAGTTGGTAAAACACAGTTGGCTAAAGTGCTTGCTAAGAACCTATTTGATTCGGAAGATTCTTTGATCAGAATAGATATGTCTGAATACATGGAGAAGTTCTCGATCTCTAGATTGGTCGGAGCACCTCCGGGATATGTTGGTTATGAAGAAGGTGGTCAGCTTACTGAAAAGGTGAGAAGAAGGCCTTATTCGATTGTTCTCTTGGATGAGATCGAAAAAGCCCATCCAGATGTGTTTAACCTATTGCTTCAGGCATTAGATGACGGACATATGACTGATGGTCTGGGTCGTAAGATCGATTTCAAGAATACGATTCTAATTATGACATCGAATATTGGAGCGCGCCAATTGGCGGACTTCGGTACAGGTGTTGGATTCGGTACAAAAGCGAAAGTTGAGCAAAAGGCGGAAGAATCAAAGGGTATTATCCAAAATGCCTTGAGAAAAGCATTCTCGCCTGAATTCTTGAATAGAATTGATGATATGATCTTGTTTAACTCTTTGACAAGGGAAGATATTCATTTGATCATTGATATTGAATTGGAGAAGCTTTACGGAAGAATCAATGACCTTGGTTACTCTATAGAGATGACAGATGATGCAAAAGACTTTATCGTTGAAAAAGGATACGACGAGAAATTCGGTGCACGTCCGTTGAAGAGAGCGATCCAGAAGTTTATCGAAGATCCATTGGCAGAGGAGATCGTTAAGTCAAACTTGAAAGAGGGAGATGGAATTAAGATCACGAAACACAAGGATCAAGAAGAGCTTTCTATTGAAATCATCAAAGGAAAAGGGAAAAAAGAAGAAGCGAAGAGTAAATAATTCGATTTGAAAGATAAAATGAGGGAGTCGTAAGGCTCCCTTTTTTTATAGTTATTTGTTTCTGATGGCTTCGACTGCTGCGCGAACGCTTCCGTGTGATATTAGCATGTGGTGGGCGACTTTCATGTCAACACCTGTGGCTTCCATAACCATGCGAGTGCCACGTTCTACGAGCTTTTCATTGCTCAGCTGCATGTCGACCATTTTGTTTCCAGAAACACGACCTAATTTGATCATAAGTGATGTGCTGATCATGTTTAAGATTAATTTTTGCGCAGTTCCGGATTTCATGCGTGTGCTTCCGGTAACGAATTCAGGCCCAACAACGGCAACCATTCCGTGTTGAGCTGTTTCCGCAAGTGGTGATCCAGGGTTGCATGTAATACCGCCTGTTAGAATTCCATTCTCATTAGCTTTCTCAAGAGCTCCTAAAACGTAAGGTGTGGTTCCTGATGCTGCTATGCCGACTATAGTATCCAGTGCGGACACATTGTAAAATTCCAGATCTTTCCAACCCTGTTCTCGGTCGTCTTCTGCGAACTCAACAGCCTTTCTAATGGCGCTGTCCCCTCCAGCGATCAGTCCAATCACAACATCGTGTCCAACTCCAAATGTAGGAGGGCATTCACTAGCGTCAACAATTCCCAATCTTCCACTTGTTCCAGCTCCTAGGTAAAATAGACGGCCACCTGCGCTCATACGCTCAAAGCAAGCTTCAATGAAGGCTTCTATTTCCGGAATGATCTTCTCTATCGCTAACGGTACGGTCTGGTCCTCTTTGTTTATTCCTGAGAGTAATTCTCGCGTAGATTTCTTTTCCAGATCTTCATGATTGGAATTAGATTCCGTGATCTTCTTAATCATACTAGGTATGCTTTTGGGGCATCATCCATAACAACTTCTACACGTTCTTTTAGTGTTGTAGATAGACTTAGGCCGACAAAATCAACACGAATAGGGAAGCGTCGATGCTTTCTGTCTACGAGTGTTACTGTTTTAATTGCTTTTGTAGGGAAGGTCAAGAATTTTGTTAAAGCGAATTGCATCGTTTTTCCTGAATTGACAACATCATCAACAAGAATAACAACGGCGTTTTTCATTCCATCAATTTCGCTGTCTAAAGTGATCTCTTCACTCCAAGGTTCATTTTTATTTACCTTCACTTCTGTGAGGTGACTCTTGATCAGGCCATGTTCATTGATGATCTCTGATAGTCTTTTCGCCAAAGAGTATCCATTACCTGAAATTCCTGCGATAAATAATTCCTTTTCTTCAAAACAGTTTTCGATGATCTGATGAGCTAACCTATTGGTCTTCTGCTCAATTTGAATATCTGAGAGGATCTCTTGTTTCATAATCGATGTTATTCAATTCAAATATAGTTGATTCTAGTGGGGCTTACGAAAATCTCATGAAAGGAAGAATCAAAGTTATTCACGACGATTGTTAAAAACATCTTCTAAAAGTTCTTCTAAAAGCATTTAGTCAACATCAATTTTTACCTAAATTTGCGTTCAATTTGTTGCATGCTGAGTGCATAAGTTGAATCCTATAAAAGCAGATAATGCCTAAAAATAACTCAATTAAGTCCATTCTGATCATCGGAAGCGGACCAATTGTGATCGGTCAAGCATGCGAGTTTGACTACTCTGGATCACAAGCAGCTCGATCTCTTAGAGAAGAAGGTATAGAAGTCACTCTTATTAATTCCAACCCAGCGACGATCATGACCGATAAGGTTGTGGCCGACAATGTTTACTTAAAGCCACTTGAGCCGGAAAGTATAATTGAGATCCTGGAAAAGCATGACATAGATGCGGTTCTTCCTACAATGGGAGGACAAACAGGTCTGAACCTGTGTATCAAGTGTGATGAGATGGGAATCTGGGAAGAGTTTGATGTTGACATTATCGGTGTGGATATCAATGCGATCGAGATCACAGAGAACAGAGAGGCATTTAGAGACTTGATGGAAGAGATCGGGATTCCTATGGCGCCTCAAAGCGCAGCAAAATCATTCTTGCAAGGTAAAGAGATAGCTCAGGAATTCGGATTCCCTCTTTGTGTAAGAGCTTCATACACACTTGGAGGAGCAGGAGCATCTATTGTATACGATCCTTCAGAATTTGACACGCAGCTAGAAAGAGGATTACAACTTTCACCAATTCACGAAGTAATGATCGATAAGGCATTACTCGGTTGGAAAGAATACGAGCTTGAGCTTTTAAGAGATGCGAATGATAACGTCGTGATCATCTGTTCCATTGAGAACTTTGATCCTATGGGTATTCACACAGGGGACTCTATCACTGTTGCACCTGCAATGACACTTTCGGACACGACATTCCAAAAGATGAGAGATATGGCGATCCATATGATGCGTTCTATCGGAAACTTCGCTGGTGGATGTAATGTTCAGTTTGCGGTTTCTCCTGATGAGAATGAAGATATCATTGCGATTGAGATCAACCCTCGTGTATCGCGTTCATCTGCGCTCGCATCAAAAGCTACCGGATATCCTATTGCGAAGATTGCTGCAAAACTTGCGATCGGATATACACTTGATGAATTGAAAAATCAGATTACAAAAACAACTTCGGCCTTGTTTGAGCCGACGTTGGATTATGTGATCGTGAAAATACCGCGTTGGAACTTCAATAAGTTCCCTGGAGCGAATAGAGAACTTGGCCTGCAGATGAAGTCTGTAGGAGAGGTAATGGGTATTGGTCGCTCATTCCAAGAAGCACTTCAGAAGGCATGTCAGTCGCTTGAGATCAATAGAAATGGTCTTGGAGCAGACGGTAAAGAATTGACAAATCAGGATAAGATCCTTGATAGTCTTGAGCACCCAAGCTGGAATAGATTATTCCACGTGTATGATGCTATCAAGCTTGGAATACCATTTAAAACGATCAAAGAGAAAACGAAGATCGATGATTGGTTCTTGCGTCAGATCGATGACTTGATCAAATTAGAGCGAAAGATCGAGAAGTATAATTTGGATACATTACCAAAAGAGCTCTTCTTCGAGGCGAAACAAAAAGGATATGCTGACCGTCAGATCGCACACTTGTTGCGTTGTTTGGAGTCAGAAGTATACTCGAAAAGAGAAGAGTTCGGTATCAAGCGCGTTTACAAACTGGTAGACACGTGTGCTGCTGAGTTTGAAGCACAAACACCTTATTACTACTCAACATTTGAATTTGAGAACGAAAGTAAAGTAACACCAGACTCTAAAAAGGTTGTTGTTCTTGGTTCAGGACCGAACAGAATTGGTCAGGGAATCGAGTTCGATTACAGCTGTGTGCACGGTGTACTTGCTGCTAAAGAATGTGGTTACGAAACGATCATGATCAACTGTAACCCGGAAACGGTATCAACAGACTTTGATACGGCTGATAAGCTGTACTTTGAGCCAGTTTTCTGGGAGCACATTTACGATATTATTAAGCACGAGAATCCAATCGGAGTTATCGTGCAGCTTGGAGGACAAACGGCACTAAAACTTGCAGAGAAGCTAGAGCGTTATGGTATCAAAATTCTTGGAACTTCGTTCTCAGCGCTTGACTTGGCAGAGGACAGAGGTCGTTTCTCTAATGTGCTTGCGGAAAACAATATCCCTTACCCGAAATTCGGAGTGGTGGAAAGTGCAGAACAAGCGATTGAGCTTTCAAGAGATTTAGGTTTCCCATTATTGGTGCGTCCTTCGTACGTATTGGGAGGTCAGAAAATGAAGATAGTGATCAATGAGGAGGAGCTTGAGCACCACGTTGTTGACATTCTGCGCGATATGGGTAGTAACCAGATCCTTCTTGACCACTTCTTAGGAGGAGCTATAGAGGCTGAGGCTGATGCGATATGTGACGGAGAAGATGTTTACATCATTGGTGTAATGCAGCACATTGAGCCGGCAGGAATTCACTCTGGTGATTCTTACGCAGTACTTCCTCCATACAATCTAGGAGACTTTGTAATGCAACAGATCATCGATATCACGAAGAAGATCGCTGTTGAATTGAAAACTGTAGGATTGATCAATATTCAGTTTGCGATCAAAGATGATAAGGTTTTCGTGATCGAAGCGAACCCAAGAGCATCTAGAACAGTACCGTTCATTGCGAAGGCATACGATGAGCCATACGTGAATTACGCAACCAAAGTGATGTTAGGTGAGAAGAAAGTGAAAGACTTTAACT
>JBMSGX010000003.1:0-32383 GCA_049416285.1 Crocinitomicaceae bacterium
TTGGAAGGAAACACATTGTTATTTTGTAAATCGGGTGTTCGCAGTAAAGAAGCGTCAAGTATTTTGTCAAGCAATACGAATGCGATGATCTATAGTCTGGATGAACCAATGACAATTGAATTGAAAGAATTATGGAAAAATCGAAAGTGAAAAACTGTTTCAGGGAAGGAGCAATAGCAGCAACTTTCATTGGTGATTCAATAGCGAAACATCAGTCAAAGACAAATATTGGAGCACATGAAATATTTCTAGGTCAGGTGCGTGCAGATGAAATTGATGGAAAAACTGTTGCAGCGATTGATTACAGCGCCTATGAGGAAATGGCAAATGAGAAGTTTCATGAGATCAGAGAAGCGGCATTTGAAAAGTTTGACCTAACGTGCATGCATATCTACCATAGCTTGGGAAAGGTTAAGACTGGTGAGATCTGCTTATTTGTCTTTGCATCATCTAAACATCGTGTAGAAGCGCGAAACGCCGTTGCCTATCTCGTAGACACAATAAAGACCGATGTGCCAATCTTCGGAAAGGAGGTTTTTGAAGACGAATCTCATACGTGGAAAGTAAATAAATAAGGATGGTCGGAATAACACACAAGAATACCACATTACGCATTGCAATTGCCGAGGCTACAGTAAAGGTTAGTCATATAGATACGATCAAAGCAATTCAGGAAAGAACAGTGCCAAAAGGTGATGTACTGGAAATGGCTAAGACAGCTGGACTTTTTGCAGTTAAAAAGACCTCGGATATGATCCCTGATTGCCATCCATTACCCGTTGAGTTTACTTCGGTAGCGTATGATTTTGACGGTTTGAATGTCCTCATCAGAATGGAGGTCCATGCGATTTATAGAACAGGTGTCGAAGTAGAAGCAATGCATGGAGTAAGTGTTGTAGCGTTGACTATGTATGATATGCTCAAGCCGATAGACAAAGGAGTCGAGATCAATAACATTAGACTAGTCGAGAAAAAAGGAGGTAAGTCGCAATGGAGGAAATTTGTTTCGGATGGCATTACAGCTCAAGTTGTTGTTTGCTCCGATACTATTGCTGTGGGAGGTGCGGAAGATAAAGCGGGAGTGGTTATAGAAGAAAAACTAATTAAAATTGGTGTGGAGCTTAAGCCCAAGCTGGTTATTCCTGATGAACAAGATGCGATTAGAAATATCCTCGAACAAACGGTTGATAAAGGAGTCTCATTATTGATTTTCACCGGTGGAACTGGTTTGTCTCTCAGAGATGTAACGCCGGAGAGTATTATTCCTGAATTGGATAGAAGAATTCCTGGAATTGAAGAGGCAATAAGAAGCTATGGTCAAGAACGTACACCATTGGCGATGTTATCAAGAAGTGTTGCGGGAGTAAAAGGCAATACGTTGGTTCTTGCTCTCCCCGGATCTACCAAAGGTGCAGAGGAATCTATGGATGCGATCTTTCCATCCGTCCTTCACATATTTAAAGTTTTTAGAGGAACAAGGCATGAGGCGTAGCTTTCTTATTCTATTTGGAGTTTGGTCATTAGTTTCAGCTTGTAGCTCAGTAGCGCAAGTAACAAGTACAATTGAGGCAGATACGGTCAGAGAGAATGAAGAATCATATGATACGGTAAGTATATGTTCTTTCAATATTCAGTTTTTGGGTCACTTCAAGGATCGCAATGATACATTACTTGCTCAATTACTCATGGACTACGACATTGTAGTCATTCAGGAAATGGTTGCTCCACCCGTGAAAGGTATTTACCCGGATGGAACGTATTACGATGCAGATAAAGAAAGTCAAAGATTTCATTCAGTTATGTCGAAAAACGGGTTTGGCTCATGGGTTTCAGCTGAGGACACGGGACCTTCAAAAAACCATACGAATAGCAGTGCTTCTGAATGGTGGATTGCCTACTATAAAGACAAATTCATACCTGATACGACAGCAAATGAACCGTTTGGCTTTTTATCCGATACTCTTGT
This sequence comes from Crocinitomicaceae bacterium, assembly GCA_049416285.1. Classification (GTDB taxonomy): domain Bacteria; phylum Bacteroidota; class Bacteroidia; order Flavobacteriales_D; family Crocinitomicaceae; genus UBA4466. The sequence continues at coordinate 1,967 of JBMSGX010000003.1, forward strand.
AGGAAATTCAGTTTTTAAAAGAGTTCCATATTCTTTCTCGTTCAGAACTAAAGATGGGTCGTCTACATTCAATTTGATAAGTGTTCATTTGAATCCTGGAGGATCGTCAAAAGATAAGTTAGTCAGAAGAGCCGAGTTTGTAGGGATCAATAATTGGATAGAGAGAAGAAAGAATAAAAATTGTGATTTTGTTATTCTTGGTGACTGCAATATTGAAGACAATGATGAATTACATGCGATAGAGGAAAACACCTTCAAAAGTGAGTACATTTCGTTGAACAGCAATTGTATGTCAACCAATACAAAAATGTACGAAGACTCATTGAAGGGAAAGCCGTATGACCATGTCTTTGTCAATTCTTGTCTGCAAGAGGATCTCGTAGAAAACAGTTTTCATATTGTTGATCTCAAAACTTACCTTGATGGAATAGGTCGGAAAGATGACTTTTTCCCTTACGATCACAACTATTTTAGAACTAGATTGTCAGACCACGTCCCTGTAGTGTTTAAACTCCTTTTAGGAAAGGATAACGATTAGATCAGATAAATTGCTCCAACCATTTCTTAGCCGCATCCTTGTCTTTAAAGACTTTTAGTGGCTTGTTTGGCTTCTTGAATTTGTAGTAGAAATCAGCAAGAATTTTTTGAGCGAGATTTTTTACGATCAATGCAGTTGCAGACAATGGTGCTTGTTCTTCCAATTTATAAGAATTCTCTAATGCTTCCTTTGAGACAGTTACGAACTCTTCTCCTTCAAAGAAAAAAGGAACTTTTTTACCCCCAGCAACCGCATTATACAATTTAATTAGTTCATCCTGAACTTCAACAGTGACATGCGTTCCCGCTTTGATCTTTACATAAAGAATTCCATCGGAGCCATAAGCGGCAGTCGCGTATTCGTTTTCGACGAATGATAAAGTTTTTGCTAACATTAGCTTAATAGTGGTTAACCCAAAGCTAAGACAATTAATTAACAAAATTCTATCGTCGCATGATGAATGTTGAATTTTAGAAGTTCTTTTTTAAGAGCGTCCTTCAGTTTCGTAGCGTCAGATAAAGGAATGGAATCATTCACTTTAATGTTTACTGTCATGATATTATACTCACCATCGAGTGACCAGACATGCAAGTCTTGGACAGAAATAAATTGTTCTTTTGATCGCAGAAAAGCCTGAACCTTTTCGAAGTCTACATTGTCCGGAGTTTGCTGTAAGATCACCTTCAACGTCGATTTAAGGTTCTTGTAAATATTGAATAGAATGTACAGCGCAATCGCGATTGATAGAATTGGATCAATGATCTTAAGATCCCAGATTAGAATAACTATCGCCCCGATAAATACAGCAACCCAGCCCAGTACATCTTCTAAAAGGTGTAAATAAACGACACGTTCATTCAACGAGGTTCCTTTTTTCAATCGTAATACTGCCAATGAATTGATGACAATACCAAGGATGGATAAGAACATCATTCCAAAAGGATCGACATCTTCGGGATGCATTAGACGGGGAATAGTCTCAGTAAAAATGAAAATACAACCAGCAAATAGGATCAATCCATTGATCAAGGCACCAAGCACAGAATAGCGCTTATATCCATAGGAGAATTCTGACGTACGTTCTCTTTTAGATATTTTCTGAAAGTACCAGGCCAATCCCAATGAAAAAGTATCGCCAAGGTCATGGATAGCATCGGAAAGTATTGCTACACTATTCGTAAAGAACCCACCGATTATCTCGATTATGGTGAAACTCAGGTTCAACAAAAACGCGATGGCAAGGTTTTTTGTGTCGCTATTGTGGTTATGTCCATGGTGGTGTCCCATTATTTCTTCTTTGGAGGACAGATCACGAAGTCAGCACGTCTGTTTGCCTCGGCATCTTCTTCTGTTTTCTCTGGCCATACAGCCGGTATTTCATCACTGTACCCTTTGAACGACATACGCTCTTTGGGGATACCAGATGCGAGTAGAAAACGATATATACTTTTTGCTCGCTTTTTGCTCACGGATTCAGCAGGTCCGCAACAAACATGTCCTCTAATATGAATATGGAAATCGTCGTATGTACGTAAAAAAGTAACGAGGTCTTCCATGACATATTTATAATTTCCGTCAATTTCAGTGCTACTTCCGATGAATCTGATTTCACGTGGGTATATAAACGAAGAATCACGTCTTACAAAAGATGTGTCTATTTGCGCTGACGATGAAGTGCAAGTCAAAAGAAAGAGAATAAAAATTGTATGTTTCGGGTTAATCATCGATTACCACATTTGATCCATTGTTAAAGATGATATCTACTCTTCGGTTCTTTGCTCTGTCCGCCTGAGTACGCTCGGGAAATACAAGCGGAAGAGTGTTGCTGTATCCTTTATAGGTCAGCCTGTGGGATTCAACTCCTTTTTTTACGAGGTATTTATAAACAGCTTTTGCGCGTTTTTCACTGATGCGCTGATTATTCCCACAGCAAACGTGACCTCTTATGTGAGCTGTCAAGAAAGTGTTATTCTGCATAGTGTCAACAAGTGCGTCTAGGTAATGCAACGATTCTTTTAATACTTTATTTGTTCCTCCTTTGAACTCGATAGGGATTACTTGTGGAGCACCAAAGGTTACTTCTTCACGTTCCTTTTTTACCTTATCAGGTAGTTCCATCATTCTTCGTTCAGAAGTATCTTTCTCACTTTTCTTAAGTGTGGCTTCGTCACGGATTGTTAATCCGAAATCATCAATATGATAATAGACATCGATTCTGTCCCATCCCATTACTTCAAACGGTACACGTTCCTTTTTGTTACCGTAATTGTTGATGGTGATTTCATGTGAGAGTAAGCTAAACTGGTTCACGAATGTGTCGATACGGGCAGCAGCAAGTCTTTTTGCCTTTTTGGATTCGGATTCTTCAACAAAGCCATTGATCTCGATCACCTGGACATATTTCTTTATGTTGAGCACAACGAAACTGTCAAGATCCTTTTTGGATGCATCGGTGTAATCCGCAGTTCCTGCATTGAAATAATATGATTTCACCTTGACTTGAGCATTAACTCCCAAGGCATAGATCATTAGAAACGATATCGTTATCCACTTTATCATACTCATTTTAACGAAAAAGCCGGTTAAAGGGTTACAAAATAAAAAAGCCCCACTTTAAGAGCGGGGCTTCAGTTTTCATTTTAGCGAATTCTTATTTGTAATCGTCGATGCTCACCTTAGCATTTACTTTTACTTCTTTTACAGCACCGCTAAGCGTCATTCCTCCAAATGAAAGGTCTTTCTTCATAGCGAACATGAATCCGTCAACTTCTTTGTAATCTTCGAATGTTATCACACTCTCTACTGTCTGACCTTCGCGAGACATGATTTCTTTTCGTTCGGCCTTCAGGAATGTAGTGGCATCATAATATTCATAGATCTCCGCGCTACCATCATTCATCTTAACCAGGTAGTAATCCTTACCGTTCTTAGTCTCAATACCTTCAATAGCACACTCCATACCCGTCTCATCATAATACATTTCAGGGAAGAGGCCTTTCGATTTAGATTCAGCCGCAATTTCTTCAGCAGTCATCTCTTCAGCACCTCCTTGCATAGAAACCGAGCCTCCTGCAGTACCGTCGAAGTAGCGCTTTTGAATTGTCATCCCACTCATTTCCATTTTAGAACCACTCATATTCGGAGCCATCCAAATATTTGTTGCTGTAAGTGCTCCAGGGAACTGTGCGTTTGTATACTCGATAACTTCGGATTTGCTTTTCACTTTTTTAAGCTTCTTATTAAGCTGTTTGGCATTAGAAGTCATTGTTACAGCATTGATGTAATTTGCGAACAATTCTTTCGCTGTGATGTCAGAAGGTTTAAGCTCTTTAACTTCTCTTCCGAATGCATCAAGTTTCTCAATCTGACCGTCAGCATCAAACTGAGTCAGTTTGTCAAGAACATCTTCACTACCAACTACAACGATGTTACATTTTTTAGGTAAGAAGTACTTTTGAGCAACTTCAAGAACATCATCCTTTGTAATTGCCTCTAACTTCTTCAAGTAAGTTTGATAGTAGTCTTTAGGCAATTCATTTCTGATAATATTCAAGGCAAATCGTGCAATCGTTGAAGGGCTTTCAAGAGATCTAGAGAATGACCCATTCATTGAAGCTTTTGTCAGAGCTAGCTCTTCATCAGTAACGTACTCATCAGTGATTCTCTGAATTTCATATAGGATCTGTGTGATCGCACTGTCAGTTACTTCGTTTCTGAAGTTACCACCGGCAGTAAACCAGCTTCCGTTGTTATTCACGTTCACTCTTGAGTAACATCCATAAGTATAAGCCTTGTCCTCTCGTAAGTTTTGCATCAATCGAGCACCGAATCCTGAAGATCCAAGGATTCCATTAAGAACTCTAAGCTTAATAAAATCTGGGTGACCAGGCTCAATATCCATTGGGTAAGAGATATTGATGACACTCTGAACTGCACCTTGCTTCTTAACGAAGATCACTCTGTTACCGTCATTAAAGGTACCTGTTCCGTAATCTTGCTCAAAAGGCTCAACACCATTCCACTTTCCAAAGTATTGATCGACAACTTTTTCAGTTGTAGCGCGATCGATATCACCGACAACAACTAAGTAGCTCCCTTTAGGTGTGAATGTTGATTTGTAATAAGCAACAATTGCTTCTCTGCTGATGTTTGCCAAGGACTCTTCCGTCATGATTTCACCATAAGGGTGATTGTTTGGGAAGTTCGCAACTGACTCCGCATTGCTGGCCATTGTTCCTGGATCAGACTTAGCAGAGATCAATCCAGATTCATTTTGTTTGATAATTCTGTCTACCTCATCCTGCGGGAAATTAGCATACATAAGTACATCAGACATAAGGTCTAAACCTTTGTCCATGTGCTTTGTTAAACAAGAAAGGAAGATAGAACCACTTCCTGCACCTAAAGATGCTCCAATGTAGTCCTTTTCCTTGTCTAATTGGTCCTTAGATCTATTGTCAGTACCCGACATGATCAAAGATCCTGTAATTCCGCTCAATCCAGCTAAAGGTCCTTCTAGTCTCGGGTCCGATCCCATAGAAAGGTTAAATGAAACTCTTGGAAGCTTGTGATTCTCAGATAGAATTACAGTGATTCCGTTTTTCGTTGTGAAGACCTCTGAATCTTTGATATTGATCTCAGGAGCCTTTCCTGCTTCTGGTCTGATTGATCTATCGATCTGACCAAAACTCATTGAAGGCAGTAGTGTAACAACTGCCAGTCCTAATAGGTATATGTTCAATCTTTTCATTATTCTGAGTCTTTAGGTAGGTAGTAAAGAAGAATACGTGCGTCCTGAGTCAAGTATTCGTTAGCAACACGTTTGATATCTTCTCTTGTTACTTTCATGTAGTTTTCCAATTCAGTATTCACTTTGTTCGCGCCTCCGTTGTAAACGTGGTTGTCTGCAAGGTTTTCAGCGATTCCAGCTACTGTTGAATTGGAAGAAACGAATGAGTTTTCATATTGGTTTCTGATCTTCTCAAACTCTTCTTCAGTGATAAGATCTTTTTTGATCATATCTATCTGCTCATCGAATGCTGTTTTGATATCCGCAAGATCAACTCCATTAGCGGCAATCGCTGCGAAAATTCCTGCGCCCGCATCTTCTAGTCCATAACCAAAAGAAAGCGCGAATTGAGCGATCTCCTGTTTCTCCACCAAGTTTTTATTGATACGAGAAGAAGAACCGCCAGACAATACATCATTCATCATCTGAAGTGCGTAGTAATCTTTATGCGTTTGTTCTGGGAATTGGTATCCCATAAATAATGCAGGTAATTGAATGTTGTCATAGATTGTATCCGCGATTACGGTAGTCAGTCTTTCTTTCGCTTTCTCCGGACGGGGAATATCAACAGGCATAGCAGCGTATTTTCTCAATACTGTTTTTGCTGACTTGTCTTTCGGATTTAAAAAGTTGTTTTTGTCAAACTTTGATTTGCCGATGTTATACTTTCTTTCGAATTCAGCATCAGAAAGATTTTCAAAGTCTCTGTAAAGATTGATCGCTTCTCCTTTTGGAATTGTATTGAAGTATTTATCGATCCACTTTTTAGTTTGCTCGATGTCAATATCTCCTGCGATCGAAAGCGTTGCGTTAGCCGGTACATAGAATGTTCTATAGAAGTTTACGTAGTCTGCTTCCTGTGCTGCGTCCAAATGCTCCATACTTCCAATTGGAACCCAGTTATAAGGATGTTCCGTAAACATACGCTTGAACATTTCAGTAAAGAAACTTGCGTATGGTTGGTTATCAACACGTTGTCTCTTTTCTTCCTTAACAACGCTTCTTTGCGTCTCAATTCCTGTGCTGTCTACGCGCGCATGAAGCATACGCTCACTTTCCAACCAAAGTCCAAGTTCTAGCTGATTTGACGGAAGTAATTCGTAGTAAAAAGTTCTATCCTGTGAAGTGTTTGCGTTAAGCGCCCCACCGTTCTTTTCAACTAATTCACTGTACTCACCGCGTTCGATGTTTTCCGACCCTTCGAATAATAAGTGCTCGAAGAAGTGCGCGAATCCCGTTCTGTCTACTTTTTCGTTTTTTGAACCTACGTGATAAAGTACAGATACTGCCACGATAGGTGTTGCGTGTTCTTCATGTAAAATGACATGAATCCCATTGTCGAGGTCGTATTCTATGAATTCTATCTCACGCTGAGCTGTCGCAGACAAACCCATTGTTCCAAGAATTCCGACCAATAATAGTTTTTTCATTTAGTGTGTGATTTTCAAAATGCGCTACAAAATAGTCATTCTCTCTAAAATTACCGTTGCTCTCTTTACTATTGGTGAAATTTATTGACCAGCGGTTTTTTAGTGTGTTTTTGGCGCGAATTTTGATAAATTTGAGTTATGCGAAATCTCTTCCTATTCTTGTTTGTCCTGAATGTTTTGAATGCATTTGGCCAGAAGGTTATGCCTTTAGTTGATTTTAATAACTGGTTCAAAAGTTTCGAGCAAGGAGTCTTTAAGCAATTGGACTTTCAGCCGGTAAAGGAGTTTAAGGCGGGAGATGACGTTGTTGGATATATAGACGTGCGCGGAAATCTTCGCGTTTACGACGGAGAGGATATTCTTGATCTTGCCAATGTCAATGCCGAATACACCGTTTCTGATCACCTTTTAACTTGGAAGATTGGGGAGACTTTGAATCTATGGGATGGCGGTGAGCTTAGAACGCTTTCATATAGGTGTGGGAATTATACGGTCAAAGACAGCATTGTTGTTTTTCAGGATACGCGATTTAACACATTGAACGTGTATTATGATGGAGATGTGACGGTATTAACGACATCAATTGAAGGTCCAAAAGTTGCAGATTTTGTTGGTGAGAATATTGTAGCATACAGAGATAATGGTGACTTATACAAAGTTTTCTGGCAAGGCGAGGTGTATGAATTAGACGCCTGGCAAGGACATATTCATTTTGAAGGAGGAACTGATATCCTAGCTTTTAACGACCCGATCACTGGTACGTTCGCAATATTTGAGAATGGGCAGTTCTTAGATCTGGAAGAATTCCATATGAATAGGTTTAAAGCTGGACGTGGATTTATTGTTTATGAGAATCAAAATAATGACTTGAAATTCTATCAAGCCGGTAATATCAATACGATTTCTAATTTCGGAGCTAGCTCTTGGAAGGTGGTTGACGACGTTCTCTTTTGGAAAGAAAATGGGATCTCTTACGGATATCAAAACGGACAAAAATTTGAACTCGCTCGATTTGAAATAGAGGAAGTTCAATTAAAGAACAACGTGATCGCTTTCAGAAACGTAATGGGTGGAGTTGATGCATTGATGGATGGTAAAGTGGTAAATATCACGAATCAGACAGATTCAAAATTCTCTATTCACGGAGACAAGGTGCTTGTGGAATTGTTTAACCGCTCGTTCATTGTTCGTACCAACGAAAAGTCCTACACACTCTAGTAAAGTTTTCAACAAACACTGGTTTCTCGAGACCTACTGGTTATCTTTGTGATTCTTAAAAATCAGAATCAGAATGAACAGTTGGTTTACAGTCAAAGTTAAGTATACAAAGCAATTAGATAACGGAGCGCTTAAGCGTGTGTCAGAGCCATACCTTATCGCTGCAATGACATTTACAGATGCCGAAGCTAGAATTTACGAGGAACTAGGAACGATTATTCGTGGTGAGTTCCATGTTGTGGGAATTACACGTACTGAACTACACGACATCTTTGTCTATGACGATGCGGATGTATGGTATAAAGTAAAGGTCAAATATGAAACTGCTGATGCAGATTCAGAAAAGACGAGAAAAGTATCTCAAAACTTCCTTGTGAGTGCTGGATCTGTAAAAGAAGCTTACGAGAGAATTAAAGAAAGCCTATCAACCTTAATGGTAGAATTTGAAATTCCTTCGATCACTGTTTCTCCGATCATCGATATTTTCCCTTTCTCTGAGGATATGGACCGTGAGATCTCTCGCAGACCTTTGGAAGAAGAGGAAGTACAAGGTGGTGGAGGTGTATACTCTGCTGCGGGGTCAGATGAAGATGATGAGGAAGAAGAGGAGATGGAAGAAACAGCAAGTGAAGTTGCTGACGAGTACGACGAAAACGAAGATTAATCAACTATGAAAGAGATCTTAGACATCTTTCGAGCAGGACATCATGAGTTTGAGAATGGAAGATTTGATCACATCCCTTCTGACTCACCATTTGAGTTGTTTGAAATGTGGATCAAAGAAGCTTTTGACACTGGTGAACTAGAGTCGAATGCATTCGTGTTGTCAACTGTAGATGCACATAATGTGCCTACGTCTAGGATCGTTTATTTCAAAGATGTTGTAGATCATCAATTCGTATTTTACACTAACTACGCAAGCAAGAAAGGACAGGATATTTCGCTAAACGAGAATGTTTCCATGTTATTCTTCTGGCCTAAATCGGCTCGGCAGATCCAAATAAAAGGAAGGTGTACAAAAGTATCAGCTGAAATGAGCGATGCTTACTTTGCTTCTCGACCAAGAGGGAGTCAGATCGGCGCTTGGGCATCTAATCAGAGTGAACTGCTTACAGATCGGTCAGAGCTAGAGAAGAGAATAGAAGAGTACGAGGCGAAATTTCCAAATGAAGTTCCTCGTCCTGAAGATTGGGGTGGTTATCAAATTGATCCTGTAAGCTTTGAGTTCTGGCAAGGAAGACCATCGAGATTACACGATCGCGTTCAATTCGATAAGAGCGATGACGAATGGATCGTGTTTAGAAAAAATCCATAATGTTTGAGATCGACCCGGTTATATTCAGTCTGTCTAACGGACTAAAAGTTATTTACCAACATCAGAAAGCGTTTGTAGCGCACCTTGGTGTTATGGTGCAGGCTGGTTCGCGCTATGAACGGGACGAAGAAGAAGGATTAGCACACTTTCTCGAACATTGTATTTTTCAAGGGACTGAAAAAAGAAAAGCATTAGATGTCTTTACCGACCTTGATTCTCTTGGAGGTGAATTAAACGCATACACAAACAAAGAGGAGATGTGTGTACATGCCTCTTTTAGGAAGGCACATTTTTCTATTGCGGCGGATCTGATCAGTGATATTTTACAAAATGCTTCCTTTCCTAAAAAAGAGGTAAATAAAGAAAGAGAGGTTGTGATCGATGAGATCAACTCTTACCTTGACACACCATCGGAAAGGATATTCGATGAGTTTGAGGAACACGTATTTCGAGGTCATTCTATTGGTCGAAATACGCTGGGAACTAAGGAAAGTTTGAAACGATTCGGCTCAAAACATTTGAAGTCCTACATGGAGCGATTGTTTACCGTCGATAACATGGTGATTTCCTTTGTTGGGGATGTTCCAGTGGATGAAGTGAAAGAGGTTTTGGAAAAATACTTTTCCCATGTTTCTAACAGTGCCAACTCAAAGGAAAATGGAAGTATTCAGCCTTTCGAATCGTTCAAGTTGGAGGAGAAGAAAGCCAACTATCAAAGTCATATCGTTCTTGGTGGAAGAGGGCCGTCATATTTAGATGATGACCGAAAGGTGATGGCATTATTGATCAATGTGCTTGGAGGCCCTGCTATGAATTCACGTTTAAACCTTTCGGTTCGGGAGAAGTTTGGATATGCGTACAATGTTGAAGCGGGGTTCAGCTCTTATTCAGATGCAGGTATTTGGTCCGTGTATCTTGGAACCGACAAGAAGCATGTTAAGAATGTGATGAAGCTGGTTCATAAGGAGATCAAGTCACTTTGTGAAGATGGATTAACAGCCGAAGAACTAGAGTTAGCAAAAGAGCAGATCAAAGGACATCTCGCATTATCTTTGGATTCGAATATTGAATTGATGCTTCACTTAGCAAAGAGCCTTTTGATATTTGGTAAGGTAGACTCAATGAGTGACCTCTACGAGGAGGTTGACGCAATTACACCTGAAGAGACCAAAAGAGTAGCCGCAAAGTGGTTCAATGAAGAAAATACGGGATCGCTCACTTTTATCTATTGATGAATTAATAAATTGCGGTATGAAGTCTATCGCTACATTATTCTCCATCTGTTTCTCACTTAGTGTTTTAGCACAATCTTCCGATTCGGTAAAGATCAAGTTGATGAACAATGAACCTGTTGATCAATGGTCCAGAACGGAGGTGGGCATTAGCCTACCGAAAAGTCTGGAGAAGGCAGTAACCAATTTCGTTGAAAAGAAGGGAGAACGAAGGATAAATCCTTTCTTGGAATGGGAAATAAAAGTTGAGGCGACATTCAGCTCTCCATCGGGAAAGAGCTTTACAATTGATGGGTTTTATTTTGAATCGTTTGATTCTCAGATGAAGAACTTTATGCCACCGAAGAATGGACTGGGTTACTCAGATGATGAATACGTGAACCTTGGTCAGTTTGTCAGAAAGGACAATAAGTATTTGTTTCGTGCAAGAATAGCCCCGGATGAAGAGGGGGAATGGACATGTCAAGTAAGAGTTTTACTACCTGATGAAACATACACATCAAATCTTGTGACTATCCTAGTAAAACCTGCTGAAGGTGGATTCCTATCAGTTGGAGAGAATGGAAGATTTCTTAAAAGAGGCAACAAATCCTTTTTTCCGGTCGGATGTAATATGCCCTGGCCACAAACTTCGGACAAGATAGACCCGGAATTATTCAGCCGGATGAAACAGCGAATGTGGGATGGGAAGATAGGTGCGATCACAGAGGCATATAAATCTGTATATATTATTCCCAGAGTGTATGATATTTACCGAAAGCACATGAAGGAATACGCGGACGGAGGAATGAACACCTTCAGGACGATCATGTATCCGACAGGTACTGAGATCGAATGGGAAGAACTTGGAGATTATTCTCGTAGAATGCACATGGCGTATGAATTGGATAATGTTTTGGGGTTGGCAGAGAATGAAGATGTCATGCTTTTCTGGAACTTACAGATCCACTACACATTCCAATACGCCAAAAACGCTTACGGTGTGAATTGGTCATGGGATAGAAAGATGAATGGATTCGATTTCTGTTACAAATCGTTGCTGGAAAATGATGACCCATTAGAGTTCTTTAAAAATGAAGAGGCCAAGAAGTATTACAAGCAGCGATTGCGATATATTATGTCAAGATGGGGTTATTCAGCAAACATTGGTGTGTTTGAATTGTTCAGCGAGATATCAAATGTGGGTACTCAAAAGGCTGATCACAATGATTTCTATCGAACCGCAGATAACTGGAAGCCTTATCGCGATTGGCAGGTGGAAATGGCTGATTACCTGAAGACATTACATCAAGGGAAGATTCATTTGATTACAGGGAGCTTTGCAGGTGAGCGCGTGGAGGATGATAATGTTTATGAAGCGAAATCAATGGATGTAATGTCGAGTAATATCTACAATTTCGGAGTGTACTCTTGGGCACAGTTCTGGATCGATTATGTAGCAAAACGTCACCTGGATGAAAGTGGTAACAGTGGAAACTCGTATACCTTACCCAATAGTGATAATAATAGAAGGAATGTGAAGCCACTGATCTATTCTGAGACAGATCCGGTACTAATGGAGATTAAATGTGATTCCTTCACGGTAGAGTTCGACAGATCACTTTGGCAATCGTCATTTAGTGGTCTAGCTGGTAGCTTGTCCTGGATGCAATGGTTCAAAACGGGAGACAGTGAAACGTATAAGTGTATAGCGCAATTCATGGATGGAGTAGACTTGGATGGTGAGCAGTGGCACCCGGGAGCATCAAAATTGGATCTCGAATCAGGAGCTTGGGTTTATGAGGACAAGTTTGCAGCTAAGATGGCGGGATGGGTAAAGCCGGGATTGTTCAAGAAACGTAGGATGAGACAAGCTGATCTAATTTATATGCGCAGTGGGGATAGTGACGAAGCAATGGGAGTTTTAACGAACTTAACGTGGAATGTATATACTACTTCAGATTGCTACGATGAAGAATTTGAAGCAACATTTGATTTTGATCGTCTAAAAAGTTCAGGAAGAACGGAGCTGAAGGAGTTGCAGGTCAAAAAGGAAAAGCTGCAGGTAAAAGGATTGTCAAAAGGAGAGCATACACTTACGTTCTATTCAACATTGAACCCTTTAAAGCCTATAAGATCAGTTTCGTTCAAAGGAAAAAAGGCAAAATTCAAGGACGTAAAGCTCGGTGTAAATAAACAAAACGCAATGGTTTTGTTTAAAATATCCTCTGACACGCCTGAAAAATAGGGGTGTAATTGGTTTAAAGTTGTGAATTTCCCAATTCACCCCCTAAAAAATAGGGGTTGTTAATAAAAACATAACATTTTGTTGCTTTGTCCCCTATAATTTGCATTAACTTTGCCAAAAAAAAACTTTCATCATGGCGAATCAAAGAATGCAAGCTTATTATGATGTTCTTCACAGATCACCGAAGCACATCGATTTTAACGGAAAGATCTCAGAGATCTTTGGTGAGAATGTTTTCCACCTAGAAATAATGCGTGAGTATCTACCGAGTGGTGCATTTAAGCAAATGCTGGAAACTATCAAGACTGGAGCACGTCTTGAAAGAGATATTGCTGATCAGGTAGCTTCAGCAATGAAAGACTGGGCACTTACAAAGGGAGCAACACATTATACGCACTGGTTTCAGCCATTAACGGGAGCAACAGCAGAGAAGCACGATGCTTTCTTTAAGCCTGTTGGGCCCGGAAAAGCAATTGAAAGATTTGATGGAGATTTGTTGGTTCAGCAAGAACCTGATGCATCTTCATTTCCGCACGGAGGTATTCGAAATACATTTGAAGCAAGAGGATATACAGCTTGGGATCCTTCATCTCCTGCATTCGTTATAGGAAAAACGCTTTGTATCCCAACGATCTTCATTTCTTACACAGGAGAAGCACTGGATTATAAAATGCCATTGTTAAAAGCGCTTCATGCAATTGACGAAGCAGCCGTTGATGTTTGTAAATACTTTGATAAGAACGTAACGAAAGTTTCTGCAACACTAGGGTGGGAGCAGGAATACTTCTTAGTGGATAAAGCTTTGTTCAATGCACGTCCTGACCTTATGTTGACGGGAAGAGCGTTATTTGGACATGCTTCTGCTAAAAACCAGCAGTTGGATGATCATTACTTCGGTTCTATTCCGGAGAGAGTAACAGCTTTCATGCGTGATTTCGAAACCGAAGCAATTCGTTTAGGAATTCCGGTTACAACAAGACACAATGAAGTAGCACCAAACCAGTTTGAGTGTGCACCGATCTTTGAAGAGTGTAACTTAGCTAATGACCATAACCTATTATTAATGGATCTTTTGGAGAAGATCGCGAGAAAGCATGATTTCCGTGTTCTTTTACATGAGAAACCATTCGCAGGTGTTAACGGATCGGGAAAACATAACAACTGGAGCTTAAGTACAGATACTGGTGTGAATCTTTTGGCACCTGGAAAGAATCCAAAATCTAATCTACAGTTCTTAACGTTCTTCGTGAACACGATCAAGGCGATCCACGATCATGCAGATCTTTTAAGGGCTTGTATTGCAAATGCGGGTAATGATCACCGTCTTGGAGCAAACGAGGCGCCACCTGCAATTATTTCGGCATTCATAGGTTCTCAGCTTACAGCTTTACTTGACAAGATCGAGAAGGATGTGAAAGCTGGTAAAATGACACCTGAAGATAAAACAGCGTTGAAGTTGAACATAGGTAAGATCCCGCAGATCATGTTAGATAACACAGATCGTAACAGAACTTCACCATTTGCCTTCACAGGAAACAAGTTTGAGTTTAGAGCGGTTGGTTCAACGTCGAACTGTGCGTCTGCAATGATCGTCCTTAATACGATCATGGCGAAGCAGCTGAAAGAGTTCAAGAAGAATGTTGACGCAAGAATCAAGAAAGGTGATAGTAAAGACGAAGCTATTCTTAAAGAACTTCAGAAACTTATCAAAGAATCTAAGAAGATCAGATTCGAAGGAAACGGATATGGAGAAGAGTGGGTAAAAGAGGCAGCGAAGAGAGGTCTTTCTAATCTGAAAGATACTCCGCGTGCACTAGAAGCTTGGGGAAGCAAGGAAGCAATCAAACTTTTCGAGGAAATGGCAGTGCTTTCGCCAAGAGAGCTTGCAGCGCGTCAGGAGATCGAATTCGAAAACTATGTATACAAGATCCAGATCGAGGCACGTGTGATAGGGGAAATGGTTCAGAACTTTATTACTCCGGCAGCCGTTGATTATCTAAACAAATTGATCAGTAACGTGAAAGGATTGATGGATGTTTTAGGTGATAAAGCAGGGAAGGCTTCTGCGAAAGGACAGATCGAGATTATTTCTAAAATTTCAGAGCACTTAAATGAGATCAAGCGTCTGAACGATGAAATGCTTGACGCACGTAAAGCTGCAAACAAGATCGAAAGCTTAGAGAAGAGAGCGGTTGCATACTGTGACACTGTTAAAGTTTTGTTTGACAGTATTCGTTACCATGTCGATAAACTCGAGTTGATCATCGATGATGAGGAATGGAGACTTCCAAAATTCAGAGAAATGCTCTTTACAAGATAATCGGAAGAGAAAAAGAAAAGGCCACTCAATTGAGTGGCCTTTTTTTGTTTAGTAGATTTCGTATGCTCCAATATCAGGAACATTTACGCGACTCGTACCTAGTATATCATTAGGAGCGAAGAATATATTGTTTCCGGCATCCCTCAGGGGTGAGCTCGACCAGAAAGTAAAGTCATTCTCTGCCACATCTTTGAACAACGGATTTTGATTCCAGGTGTTGTTCGTAAAGAAAGGGTCCGTATATACACTCTGGCTTCTTATGTGGTTGTTTTCGAACTGGAAAGATAAAGTAATAGCGGGATCACCGATCGTGTCAAATGCAAGCTCCTGATCGAGATATCCGTAAATAACACTGTTAGTGATCACTCCTTCTTCAATAGAACCCACAAATGTCGTTCCTGTTGAGGGGTCATAATAAGTATTGCTCAATCCAACAGAAGGTACTTGTCCTCCTTCGTTATTGTATCCGAGCAAATGGCAATGATTGAAGTTAAAGTCTCCTCCTTCCAGCACTAAAAGCGAATGATTCAGGTTTTTGTAGATCAGGCAGTTTTCTGCTTTTACTTTAGCTCCTGAGTAGATAAAGACACCATATCGTGCACAATTATAGATTTCCGTATTTGTTACGGTAAGGGTGTATCCGGTATTCGCAGGATCTTCACTGAATAAATGAATCCCTGATGTACCGTTCTTGATGATCGCATAATCTATCGTACTTGGTAGTGCTTCCTGAAAATAAATGCCGTAATACTGTCCGCTCACATCATCGTAAGCCATTTCCAGTCTATCGCCCTGAAGGGTCACAGGATTATTGAGTGTACCATTGATATTTAATGCACCCTTATAAACATACAGGATCGCATTCTTATGCAGATATATGTCTGTACCGGACTGAATATTTAATGTTTTAGATGAATCTACCGCGGCATAGCCGTAAATAACATGTGGCTTATCATTTGGCCATGTCCCCTCATTGAGGTCCTTATAGTGGAAATACATGTCTTGTCCCCATGCCGCGAGCTGCACGTATTGAACGACACCATTCGTTGTAAATTGAATACTATCCTCGATGACTATAGGATTCAATTGGTTATTCGGGTCAAGCGTTACTTCAACAAATATGTAAAGACTGTCATTTCCTTCAATGTTGATATCATTGAATTCGTTACCGGACAAGCCATCAACGTTAATGCGGTACGGGGAATTGTCTCCTCCCATAAGCTTGATCTTACTTACAGTCAGTGGCTTATTGTCATTGTTGTAAAACTTGAAATTCTTGGTAACCGATCCTATCGTCGTGAAAACAGTGTCAAAAACGAGTGTGTCAGCACTGAATGTGAGAGCACCATTGGATGTAAGCTTTCCCTTTTTACATCCAGTACTAACGGATCCCGCCAGTGCAAAAATTACGACCGTAATGATTAAATAGAGTGTTCTCATCAATTAGTTTCAAAAGTAACGTAAATTTGTCTTCTATTATTTTGTGCAAATAATTTTATGTAATTAAAAAAGAATGTATAAATTTGCACTCCGCTAAGGAAAATAAACCTTAGCTATGTATTGAAACAAACAGCATTATGAAAAAAGATATACATCCGGAAGATTACAGAATGGTAGTGTTCAAAGACATGACAAACGAATACGCGTTTTTAGGTAAGTCATGTGCAGATACGAAAGAGACGATGAAGTGGGAAGATGGGAATGAGTATCCGCTTGTAAAACTTGATATTTCACACAAGTCACATCCGTTCTTTACAGGAGTTGTTCAGTTCGTGGATACTGCTGGTCGTATTGACAAGTTCAACAACAGATACGGAAAAAGAAAGAAATAATCTTTCTCGCATAATATTGAAAACCTTCTGCTTGTCAGGAGGTTTTTTTTTGGACCGAAGATTGCGTGTTAACTAAGCGTAGAACCTTATCTTTAACATGATGAAACTAAACCTGAAGTATTCTTTTCTATTGGTTTTATTCCTCTTGTTCGCCTTTCAGGGGAAGTCGAGCCGCATTGATCGTGGCTATCAGGCGCTTTCAATTTATGATTATTTCAAGGCGAAAAAACTCTTCACGAAAGCATTAAAATACAACACCGCAGCTGCCGCTCAAGGTCTAGCTGTGATTTTCTACAGACAGGATAATCCTTTCCACTCGAATGATTCTGCATTGGCTTACATTAATCTGGCGAATGAAAAGTACTTTCAGACCAATGAGAAGAAGAGAGAGCTCTATGCCAAGTATGGGTTTACTGAAGACTCTATTAATTCCATAAGACAATCAATAAGTCAGAGATTCTTCGAGAAGAGTAAAGCCACTGGAACCGTTTCTTCACTTGGTGCATTTATAAATGAACATACCTGGTTTAATGAGAGGGAACGTGCAATAGCTATTCGTGACTCATTGGCCTTTTTCAATGCAGTAGGTAATAATACTTCTGAATCGTATAAACAATATTTGGAAGCATATCCTCAAAGTGAGTTCTCTGCACTCGCTCAGGATAATTATTATAATACACTTTACGATGAGATCACAGAAGATGGTTCGCTAAGTTCGTACGAAAATTTCCTTCAGGCTTATCCTCAAAATCCTATGGCAATTAGTGCAGAAGAGGAGGTGTACAGAATTGTGACGGGTCCCAATACGCTGGAAGCATTTCATCAGTTTGTCTCAGATTACCCCGGGAATCATTTAAATAAGAAAGCCTGGAAAGAATTGTATCAGTTGTATCTTTCAGATTACTCAAAAGACAAATTAGAAAATTTCCTGAATGAGTATCCAAATGCACCAATTTCAGAACAGGTAAGAAGAGACATTGATCTCGCTGATTCATTGCTTCTTCCTTTCATTCATGAGAAGAAGTATGGTTACATGAATGAGGCCGGAGTTCAAGTAATTTCTAATGACTTTTTGTACTCGGGGTTTTTCAAAGAAGGTTTGGCAATTGTTCAAACTGATGAGGGAGTTGGTTTCATTAGTAAGCAAGGTAACTTGCAGATTTCGCCGAGGTACGATGTAGCCGTTGAATTCGAAGGTGGGTTAGCGATTGTAGAAAAGAATGATCGTTTAGGGGTTATTGATAGAAATGGAAGGGTGATTCTGGAAACGAAATACGAAGATGTAGGTTCATTGGAGGGAGAGCTCTTTTATGCAAGTATAAAAGATAAATATGGGTATTACGATAAGTCAGGAAAGCTGAGAATACCACATATGTACGATGATGCCTACGATTTCAAAAATGGATTGGCCAAGGTGAATTTTGAAGGTAAAGAGGGTGTTATTGACAAATTTGGAGCATTTTATGTTTCTCCGGCTTACACTTCTATCACGCATTTCGCTGACACGATGTATCTTTTTGAAGAAGGTGGGTTAATTGGTTTTATGAACAACAAATGTCAGATCTATAAAGAGCCCCAGTTCAAACAGGTTGGACCATTAACTGATGGATTAGCTGTTGCTGAGATGGGTCAATTAGGGGAGGTTGTTTATTTGGACTCACTGGGAAATATTGCGATTAAAAACGGATTAGCCTCTTACCCGAATTTCTTATTGAAAGGTGAGTTTAGAGAAGGTTTGGCGATCGCAATGAAGGACGGTAAATACGGAAAGATAGATACAGCCGGAAATTTCGTGATCCCAGCAAAGTATGAGAACATTGGACTTGGAAATGGCATGTTTCCCGTCCAAAAGAATAATCAGTGGGGATTGATGAACAATGCCGGAGCAGTTCTGTTGAAGCCTGCATACGATGCAATTACCGTTATTGATAAGCGATATGTGCTTGCCATTCGAAAAGATACCGCGGGAGTAATTGCTCCTGATGGAAACATATTGATTCCTTTTGCGTTTAGAAACATAGAGCCTTTGATGGATGACATATTCGTTGCGGAATCTGACTCTGGTAAGGTATTGTTCATAGACAATACGCGGGTGCTAAATGATTACTGCGAGCGTATTGGTATCTATGATGAGGATTACTTATATTTAGTAAAAGACGGGGTGTTGAGTTATTTGGACATCACACGTAAGAAGAAAATTGAGTTCAATGGTCGTGAATGATCTGTTGGAAATATTAGATAAGTACAAGTTTGGTATTCTTGCCGCACTGGCGAGCTATATCATCATTTTTATGTATTTACAGATGGATTCTTACACTGTTTATACCCCCATCGAAATATTTCATGAAGGTTCGCACGTAGAGGTTCCGGAGGAAGATATTCATTTGAAACCTGAGAACATCGATATGTCCGGTCAGTTTCAGTCGTCTGATGTAAAGAATGCGACCAGAGACATGAATGACACGCGCCAGAGAAGTAATACTGATTATTCATATAACTCCGCGGCAGAAGCAGAGGCGGCGGCTAAAAGTGTAGAGGATCTTGAAAAACAGTATCGCGAGGAATCGGGAGGATACAAAGAGAGAGAGAAGTACCGACAAATGATCCAGGAAAACCAGACTTCACAAACCGAAGAAAAAGGTCCTGAAAAGGTCAATAACGGCGGTGCAAATAACGCTGCTGGAGGAGAGGTAATGGTTGATTGGCAATTGAACGGAAGAACTCCTCATGAAAACAACGAATGGCATGTGCGCAATCCCGGATATACTTGCGGTTTTGCACAAGGAAAGGTTGCGGTGCTTATTAAAGTTGATCAAAGCGGTAGAGTCATCAGTGCTTCAGTTGACAATTCACGTTCCACCAAAGCAACAGCCTGTATGCTGGAGCAAGCGCTGAACTACGCAAAAAAATCGAGATTCAATTATTTAGGTTCTGCCCCAAAATCACAGCAGGGCTATATTTATTACACTTTCGTAGCGCAGTAATATGGATAAGAAGTTGATGCTTTCTTCTTATTTAAAACTCGCTGAGGCTTTGCCTTTGAAGGAAGACGATATTTTATTCATTGCTTCAGACCTTCACACACTCGCAATGGATGCTAAGACCAGAGGTGAAAGATTTGACGTGAATGCATTTATTGAGTCTTTTCAAAAGGTCCTCTCTAAAGGAACTATAGTAATTCCGGCCTACACAGATAATCTGTGGAATAATGATACGTTTGATATCTGCAAGTCAAAACCTACTACAGGGGCTATGTCGAACAAGGTTTTTCGTAGAACAGATTTTAACCGTACTAAGGATCCGCTTCACTCGGTTTTTGTTTGGGGAAGAGATACTGAAGAGATGATGTCTCTTAATCCGGATAGTACTTTCGGGGAAGACAGTTTATTTGGACTCTTATACCGCAAGAAGGCAAAAATGATCTGTATTGATGTGCATTTGCAGAACAGTTTTACTTTCGTTCATTACGTAGAGGAGAAGCTGCGTGTGAAATACAGAAAACACTATCATTTGAAAATCAATATGATTGATAAGGAAGGGAATGAGAGCGTCAAAAGTATTGATTTTCATACGAAGCGTCCATGGATATTGACAGATCTGTATGAGCTACAGCAATCGTTTGGTGCAGACGGTGTAAAACAGAATTTCAAATTTGGACAATCAAAGATCCAGTATTTTGAATTGGAAAAGGCGCATGATTATGTAATTAAGTACATTCGCTCAGGTAAAAGATTGTATCAGGTTGATCTGACTCATTTTATCAAGCGTGTTGTAAAAAGAATAATAGGAAGAAAATAAGACTATGGGCAATTTAAATTGGGAAACAATTAAAGAATACGAAGACATCACCTTTAAATATTTAGATGGTGTTGCGCGTATCGCATTCAATAGACCGGAAGTTAGAAATGCATTTCGTCCGAAAACTGTTGATGAGCTCTTGGATGCATTGATCATCTGTCACGAATCACAAGAGATCGGAGTTGTTTTGATCACAGGAGAAGGACCGTCACCAAAGGACGGTGGTTGGGCGTTTTGTTCAGGAGGAGACCAGCGTATTCGTTCAACAACCGGTTACAAAGGACTTGATGGGGTGAATAAGTTCAATATTCTTGATGTTCAGCGACAGATTCGTTTCATGAACAAAGTTGTTATTGCTGTTGTTCCCGGATGGGCTGTTGGTGGAGGACACAGTTTACATGTAGTTTGTGACATGACACTGGCAAGCAAAGAGCATGCAGTTTTTAAACAGACAGACGTGGATGTTGCGAGTGTTGACGGAGGATTTGGTTCGGCTTATCTGGCGCGTCAGGTGGGTCAGAAAAGAGCAAGAGAGATATTCTTCCTAGGAAAGTCTTACAGTGCACAAGAAGCATTTGAAATGGGCATGGTGAATGCTGTTGTTCCACATGATGAATTGGAGCAGGAGGCATTTGATTGGGCGCAAGAGATCTTAACAAAGAGTCCAACGGCGATCAAATTGGCTAAGTTTGGATTTAACCTAATTGACGATGGGCTGGTTGGTCAGCAAGTTTATGCCGGTGAGGCGACACGTTTGCTTTATGGAACGGATGAAGCAAAAGAGGGGAGAGACGCCTTCCTTGAAAAACGAAAAAGAGACTTTTCAAAGTTTCCTAAATTCCCATAATAAATAAGGGTATAACAAAAAAGGGAAGGCAATGCCTTCCCTTTTTTTATTGGTGTAATTTCTTAGAACTTATAGCTAACTCCTAAACTAGGAAGGATAGGGAACTGATAGATCACGTTTCCAGTTGCTCTGTTTACATAGAAGATATTTCTTCTGTTGTATAAGTTGGTAACACTCGCGATAACTTCCATCACAGATTTGTTCGAAAATTCGAATTGCTTCTTCACTGTAAGATCCAAACGGTGGTAGTAAGGAAGCCTTTCGCTGTTGAAGTCTCCAAGGATAGTTCCAACGTAAGATGAGTTCGTCGTTGTCGGGTCTGTTGTTACACCTCCCTGGAAATTCTCCTCCTGGAAGAAACCTGCTGTCGGTGTAAATGGTAGTCCTGAACCTAGGTTCCAACGAATACTTAATTCAAGGTCCTTATCCTTTCCAAAGAGGTAAGTTCCAACCATGTTAATGTTGTGTCTTCTATCGAACACCGGGTAGTATACCTCAAATCCATCCCATCTGATCGAGTGTCCAAGAGAATAAACTCCCCAAAGGAAAAGTCTTTTTGTAGAGTACTTCAATAATACGTCAACACCCACAGATTCTCCGTTCTCCAAAATGAAGTCTTTCTTTAATTCATCAGGTTCAGACGCGAAGGCATCTGTATCCGGGTAAAGTTTGTTCTGGTTAATGTTACTTAGCTGTGAGAAGTACTTGTAGTATCCCTCAACATTCAATGATAAGTGCTTGGTAAGATCATATTCCAGTCCCGCAATCGCATGCCACGCATACTGAATACCGTTTTGTGGCTGACGCTCATTTCCATAAAGCGTTACAAAGTTGTTTTGAACGTTTGTTGGAGCTGAAAGCAATCCATTGAATAGGTTTACGACATCTTTGTCGGATGCTGCAGAGGTGAAGTTTTGTGAGTAACGACCACCAGATGCTTTCAAACGAAGCTTTTCACTTGCATTGAATTTAACTCCGAAACGCGGCTCGATAGAGGTCGTGTTGTATGAAGCGTAATACATTAGTCTAACACTTGGCTGTACTACCCAACGTGTTGAAACGTATCTGTAGTTAGCATAAAGACCACCTTCAGTTGAGAAGTTTTCTGCTTCAATTAATCTTCCCGCCTCATTGTATGTTTCAAATTTAGTTCTGAATCCGTTGAAGTTAAATCCGTAATTGAACTCACCTCCGTTCTTCACGAAGTACGTGAAGTCAAACCCTAGATCAAACCCTCCAATTGAACTGAATCGGTCGATCGTATCAGTTTCAGAAATCACTTCAGCAAAGTTTGTTGAATAGCTGCTTCCATTAACATGTCCTTTAATGAAGATCGGTGAACTGCCCGGTACTAAAAGGAAGTTAATTCCACCTCCGCTTTGTGACCAGTCGATATTCGCAATGTCGTAGTTTACACGGTCACGATTGTGGAATCCGAAAGCAGAAACTTTTGATCCTCCATCACCTTTAAATGTTAACTTACCATACAAGTCTGTGAAGGAGAACGGCATTCCAGCTCCAAGTGAATCACCGCGGTCAATACCTCCATATAAAGCAGGAGATGTTTTGTCGATCAAACTTTGCTTTGCCGAGAAGATATAAGTTCCTCCTGCATTCGAACCTTCTTTTGCTTTGAACAGAGGTCCCTCCAAAACTGCTTTCCCCATGAATGGAGAAGCAGAGACTTTACCTCCGAACTTCTTATTGTCACCGTCTCTATAAGTGATATCCATTACTGATGAGATACGTCCACCGTACATTGCATCGAATCCACCGGTGTAAATATCAACGTTCTTTACAAGCTCTGTTTCAAATACAGAGAAGAACCCGATAGAGTGGAAGGGACTGTATATCGTCATACCGTCCAATAGTATCTTATTCTGAATTGGTGTTCCTCCTCGAACGTATATCTGTCCTCCTTGGTCCCCCGTTGTTGTTACACCAGGAGTTACTGAAAAGGCACCAACTACGTCATTCTCTGCACCTACACTTGGAATTCTTTCAATTGCTTTCTGATCCAGCTTTACGGTACCGATCAAGATCTCAGTCTTCTTTCTTACATCCTCCGCTGTCACTTCGATCTCTTCGATCTCCATTACATCTTTACGCTTTTCTAGGTTGAAATTGACATCGACAATATCGTTCGAACCTGTAATACTGATATTCTCGTAACCGGTTTTGAACGAAGCGTTTTCGATCTTCAGGATAAAGCTTCCTTTGTCTACACCTGGAATAGAAAAGAATCCATCCAGATCAGTAGAAGTACCAGTTATTAATGAACTGTCCGTATCAAGTAATCGCACTTTTTGAAAAGCTATTGCTTCACCGTTTTCTGCGTCGTAAATAAACCCACGTACAGTTGATTTTTGAGAGAACGCAAATCCTGCGAACATAAAGGATAAAAGGAGAGAGAGAGTTAATTTCATAGTTTGCTCTAGTTTCGAGTCCCGAAGATACAATATTCCTCTTAAAATGTAGGATGTCGGAATGGGTTGAATTTCATAAAAATGTGAACGGTAGATTCTATTTATTCTGTGGGTTTCTTAGGCTATTTTTGGCTTTGTTCCAGTATCCGTCCATTGTGTTCAAGTCGGCTTCAGCAATATCCACTCCTTCTGCCAACATGAGCTCTTCTAGTTTCATGAATCGTTCTATGAATTTGTTATTGGTAATTGCGAGTGCATTCTCAGGGTTTATCTTCAGGAAACGCGCGTAGTTTATCATCGAAAACAGAACATCACCAAACTCTTCCTCGATCTTATTTTGATCAGCATTTGTTTCCACCTCCTCCTGAAGTTCGGACAATTCTTCTTGAATTTTATTCCAGACATCTTCAGTATTGTCCCATTCAAATCCAACACCTTTCACTTTTTCTTGAATACGTGTTGCCTTAACAAGAGCAGGGAGTGATTTTGGAACTCCTTCCAGTACACTTTTTTTACCCTCTTTCAATTTTAGTTTTTCCCAGTTCGCTTTTACTTCTTCCTCGGAAGAAACCTCTACATCACCGTAAATATGGGGGTGTCGATGGATGAGTTTCTCGCAAATTGCATTCAACGCATCTGTAATGTCGAAGGCTTTTTTCTCGGATGCGATCTTGGCGTAAAAAACCATATGTAACATAAGATCTCCGATCTCACCCTTGATTCCCTCTAAATCGCCGTCAGTTATCGCATCAGCGAGCTCATATGTTTCCTCGATAGTGAGAGGGCGCAACGTTTCCAGGGTCTGCTTCTTATCCCATGGGCACTGCTCGCGCAAATCATCCATGATGTTTAATAATCGTTCAAATGCGGCAAGTCTTGGGTCCATGAATTTTTATTTACAAAGTTAGAAATCATCTTCTATATTGAATTCATTAAATTTGGGTGCGTGCGAATTCACATCGTAATATTGTTTTTAGTCTTGGGATGCTCTTCTGTATTCTCTCAACAACGCTCAGACGTATGGTTGGAAGGTAGGCTCAAAGGCGGTTTTCTTTTGGCTCATCGCAGTAGTATGGGGCATCTTGCCCAACAGCATGCAATTGCTAGTGAATTCAGTTACTATTATCGTCCGAACTCCGAAAGGTTGTGGTGCGATGCCTATGGAAATCCTTTCTTTGGATTTACTTTATTCGCTGGTACAGTGGGTAATGCTGATATTCTCGGAAGTTATTACGGTGGCTATGGTTTCATGAGCTTCCCATTTGTCCAGAAAGGATTTTATTCGTTTGGTGGCAAGGTGGGAATTGGATTGGGTTATGGCACAAAACCGTATGATGCGGAGGACAATATTTATAACCTTGCAATAGGTTCTCATTTGAATGCCTTGATCTGTCTGGGACTGGAAAGCAGGTTTCAGTTCGGACATAATATGTTTTCTCTGAATTTGGACATGACCCATTTTTCAAATGGAGCTACTAAGGTTCCAAATCTTGGGATTAATATTCCATATCTAAGCGTAGGATATTCAAGAAGGATAAAGGAGGCTGATAAAGTTCCGGATGATTACGTGTGTAATCCATATGACCCAAGTTTTGAATTTGGAGTGATGGGTATTATTTCACAGAAACAGATCTATCCGATTGGTGGCAGAAACTACGGAGTATACAGTCTAAATTTGATCGGTAGGCGCTACTTTAATGTAAAAAGAGGAATGGAAGTTTCTCTTGACTTTATTTCAAAACAGTCAACTAAGGACTTTCATCCGGAAATACGGAAGACTCAGATCGATCTTTTACAGATCGGGGGATTCGTCGGATATATTATTCCTATTGATAAACTGCATCTTGTTGTGGGGATGGGTGGATATATCCGTGATAAATACAGGCCTGATGGACCATTTTATCATAGACTTGGAGTGCGTTACCGTTTAGATAATGGATTGAATTTTAATTTGACATTAAAATCACACTGGGCAAAAGCGGATTATGTAGAATACGGAATTGGATACACATTCAAACGATGAGAGCTTACATATTCATATTGACCTCCTTGTTGTTCTTTTCTTGTGAGAAGGCGGCAGATCGTGCTTGTTTTAAAGGTGTTGGAACCGAAGCTGTTTCCGAGCAGGATCTCGGAGAGTTTAATCAACTTTACCTAGGGCCCCGTCTCCGTTTTGACCTTGTTCAGGACACTGTGAACAAAGTGATCGTCAGGGGAGGAGAGAATGTCATCGGATTTGTCAAAACTGAGGTTATTGACGGAAAACTATTCATTACAAATGAAAACAAGTGTAATTTTTTAAGGTCCTATAAAAAGAAGATCACGGTTGAGTTACACGTTAAGAAATTGCAAAATATAGAGTTCGATGCCACAGAACCGACTTACTGCTTGAATACGCTTACTACCGATTATTTAAGTGTTACCATTAATGAGTCGGCGGGAAGATTTCATTTGGATTTAGATGCGGAAGTACTTTACACAGTGGTAAATAGAGGTTGGGGAAATTTCGAAGTAGTTGGAAATGTCAATTACTACAAAGCACACCTTCGCGGAAATGCTTTTGGTAATACCACAGGATTATCTGTGCAAGATTCAATTCATGTGATCACGCGTTCAGGAAGTGATCTAGATATCAATGCAGATGGCGTGCTATTGCGTTCCCAGATTTATAGTGTAGGTAACATAGGTTACATTGGAACACCCGCAATTATTGATCATTCATCTTTCGGAGAGGGTGAGCTACTGAACAAAAATTAGTAATTTTGCAGAAAGAACTGTTATGGAATTAATTCTCATCACAATTGGACTGTTAGGCTTGGCATTTGGTGGTATTGCCATCAAGATCTGGGCGAAGAAAGGTGGCGAGTTTGCCGGTACTTGCGCAAGTAATAACCCTTTACTACAAGAAGAAGGTGCTGTATGTGGGTTATGTGGCGCTCGTCCTGAGGAACAGTGTAAGAGCGAAGACGCAGCTTAATTAAGCGTTTCTCTTCAGTTGCATTAAGATCTTAAATGCATCGTCGATATCCTTCGACTTCACAATTGCCGTGAATTCATTAGACGTAGAAACTACCTGCTCGATATTAATACCATCCCAGGCTAGATGTTTCATGATGTAATAGTACACTCCGTAAGTTTCCGTATTTGTCTCTGGAAGTTTTACCGTTATTGATGATAGATCAGTGCTGTGAGATTTCAATGATTCATTTGAAAATAATCTTCGCACGATATCTGTGTACTTCGTGTTTAGAATATAAGTGGTCTCTGTAATACCACGACATACGGTAAAGAAGCTGTCTTTATCATTTTTGATCTCTTGGATCAGAGACCCTTGTGCCATTCTTAATGACTCGGAGTTCTCAAACGTAAAATCAACAAGATCACTTCTTACTAAGAAATCTCCGATCCCTCCAATTACATTGTTAATCTTAATGTCAATGCGGTGATAAACGCCCGGGGTCATTCTTTTGATAGCCATGACTATAGCTCCTTCCTTCACTTCTTTTCCAATGGAACGCTCAATTTCCGGTTTGATCTTTCTTGCCAGTGCAGAGATGTTGATCAGGTTTTCGGTCATTGCCTCTCTTAGGAAAGGGCTTCTATTAATGATTTCTTCAGTTACTTTGCTAATAGAGCTCATAGTGATCGTATTCAGTGCTCAAAAGTAGTGAAATATTTCGGAGAACTGTTAATAAAGTAACAATCGGAGTAATTAATTGAGGATTTTAGTTCGTTTGTTTACCAAATCAATAGCCAAGTTTAGCTGTTCCTCCTTTGTCATGTTAGAATTATCCAGGACGATCGCATCATCGGCTTGTTTCAAAGGACTGATCTCTCTTGTAGAATCTATATGGTCTCTTTCGATCAGGTTCTTTTTAACATCTTCTCGAGTGATGGCAACCCCCTTTTCTTGAAGTTCTTTAAACCTACGCTCAGTTCTTACATCCGTCGAAGCCGTAACAAACAATTTAAGTTCTGCATTTGGAAAAACCACTGTGCCAATGTCTCGACCATCCATGATGATTCCACCTGTTTCACCCATCTTTTGCTGCTGTTCAACAAGTTTTGTGCGTACTTCACTCAGTTTGGCTACGAGGGAAACATTGTTTGAAACATTTGGAAGTCGGATCTCTTTGGTAACGTCTATTTGATTGAGGAAGACATGTTGAGTTCCATTTATATTCTCAAAATGGATCTCTATATTGGGAAGTGATTTATAAAGTGCAGTTTCATTTACGATTCCCGCTTCAATCATTGAGTTGTTCACCGCATAAAGGGTAACTGCACGGTACATTGCACCCGAATCAACAAAAGTATATCCAATTGTTTTAGCGAGGTCTTTAGCTAATGTGCTCTTTCCGCAAGAGGAGTGTCCATCAATAGCGATGGTGATTTTTTTATGTTCTTCCACGCAACAAATTTACCGAAATTATCAGGTACAAAAAAAGGGTGTCCGAAGACACCCTTTTAAATATTGATTGATTCGATTAGAATCTCCATCCAAGACGGAAAGCTGCTGTAGTAGCACCTGTTCCTAGGAAGTTTTGTTTAGCGTTACCACCAACTGAAGTAGTTGTAGTTGAAGTACCACCACCAGAAACAGTAACTGAAGTAGTAACATCATCATAAGTAATGCTGTTGTAAGAAAGTCCTAGCTCAAGACCAGCGTAAAGATTTTCTACTAGGTAGAAATCAACACCAGCACCAGCTCCAACTCCGAACATAGACATTTTGCTATCAACTTGAGCAGAAAGTCCCTGAACGTAGCTAGCTCCATCAGACTCAGTCCAAGTCTCGCTGTAGCTTCCACCTCCGAAGTTAATTCCTAACATGAAGTAAGGAGAAAGACGGTCAGTAGCAGACATGTGGTATTCACCACCGATCTGTGCATTCCAAGCTCCTCTGCTTATTTCTTGAGTACCAGTAGCTCCTGTTCCGTCACCGTTCTCATAGAACGTGTACATTTCAGAAGAAGGTGTTCCTGTACCGTCTCCTAGACCAAGTTGAACTCTACCTGCGATATTCTCGTTTACGAAATATCTAAAACGTAAAGATGGTGCTGACCACTGGATAGAAGAACCGTTAAAGCTAAGAACTCCTTCTAATGACATAGGAGTGTCAGTGCTTTGAGCGAAAGATGCTCCTGTAATAGCCATTGCTCCTAATAAAACTGCTAATTTTTTCATAATTAAAAATTTGTTTGGTTTTCAAAGCTAATTTACGGGTTAACTGTAGTCAGGGTTACGTTAATGAGCTAGAATTTAAACCGGAACTTGTTAATAACTCCGACTGAAATTAAGCTAAAAGCGTTTAGATGCACTATTTCCGCCACTCCCTAGTATTGATGGAAAGTGTTAATTGGTGGTTAAATCCGGCGGCACTGTAGATCAAAAATGCGTAATCTAGAATGAATCTACGGAAATATAGACCTGTTCCGAAGGAGAAACCAGCCGCTCCGGGGCGTTGCTCAAGAGCGAATGTTCTTCTTCGATGGTAATCAAATCCAAATCTGAGATGGAACTTTTCGGATATCGGAGCTTCTATCTGGTAAGAGAAATGACGGGCGAGTTTCTCGCCGAACCCGGCACGCGGCACTGGAATAGTATCACCTGTTAATGCATCGATCGTTGGGACTAAAGTAGGGTCGTTATATGTAAGGTCCCATTTATTTAAATGGTGAGCCAGTAATGAAAGTCTGAAAGGAGCATGAGCCAGCTTATAAGAAACTGCTGCTTGAATTTCGGTTGGCAGACTTCCGCGATTACCATTGTTCGCAAATGATTTGAATTGTGCACCAACATGTTTGGCCATTGCTGTGACCAGAAACTGTTTTTCAGCATCATAATATGTTCCGGCGAAGTCGACTGACGCTCCAACTGATGTATACGCCTCAAGTTGAGAAAATATCATGTTCAAATTTCCTCCTATGGAAAGCCGTTCGTTTAATTGTCGCCCGACTCCGGCACCCGCGACCATTTCAAATGGCCTAAAAGTTCCTTCACTAATACCGTTGATAGAAGTACGCTCGAATTTACCATAATTCACATACTTTATATATGTAGAGATCGTCCCTAACTTTTTTACATCAAATCCATATGCTGTCATGCCAATATTAACTCCACCGGTCATCAATGATTGGCTTAAGCCTATTTTGCCAGTCATCTCACTGTTCAGTAAACTTGGATTATTGATTCCTATGTTGATGTCACCGTCTTTAACCGAGATATAGTCTCCTGTAAGAGCTGTTGACCTTGCGCTGTAGGAAAGATCTATGAAAGGAAATGCATAGTTTCCACCTAATTGTGCGATCGTAGGCGATATAAGTCCAATGAAGAATGTAAAAAGCAGTGCAGTTCTCATGTTTCAAATCTACAACGCAAAGAAAACCTAAAAATTATACTTAGTAACGATTTTCATATTCAATTACTTCGAGATCATGAATACG
>JBMSGX010000004.1:0-31538 GCA_049416285.1 Crocinitomicaceae bacterium
AACCCCAACAGACCCTTCAACGTAAGGAATGTCTCCAAATTGTCTAATGAATGCAGGGAATACCATTACTTCCTCATGTCGACTGTCCAATGTCCCATAAGCCATGCGTGCAGACGTAACCAGTCTAAGTTTCAATCTTTTCAAAAGCGGAACGCGATCTAGGAAGAAGCCATCCCAGTGATTTTCGATAAATGCAGTGACATATTTATCAGATACAAATTCTAGGAAGTTCATTTTATTAAAAGCGTTCGTTAGGAGCCAGTATGATTGGTTTCCTTCATGAACCTTCAAGAAAGGATAGGCCGCAGTTCCGTTAATATATCCCACATTCACACCATAATTCATCCTTCCAAGGATACCAACTGGCGTGCGATGCTCCATAATCAAATCAAATTTTTGATACGTATGATCTGCACCCAATAGATCCTTAACACCCAAAACAGTTTGTAAACCAATAACTGGATACTTTGAACGGATGCTGGATCTGTCGAAATAACCAGATATAAATTCTTCATTTTTCGCCCATCGAAAACGCATGGTGATCTCAGAAGTGACCATTTTATTAATTGTGTCGTATATACCCGGGGTATTTGTTGGTCTCAGATAATTTTGAAAACTAATGCTTGTTGGAGTGATTTCTCTATTCTCGAAGCCCGCAAATAGTATTATATCCTTGCCAATGTCTTTTTCGAGATCAATACCGTAGCGTTGAACATATGTCAATTTATCCAAAGGACCTGTTCTAAGTAAAGTTCCAAATGTAGAAGCGACCGATGCCGCGCTTGGAGACTGCCCGATCTGCTCGATATCATAATTGTAATACATGCGAAGCATCGTTCGCTTTTTCGGTTTTTGAGTTACGTTTACCCGAATCAATCCGCCGTACTTGAATTTTTCGTCCCGCAAGCCATAGGCAGCATTACCACCAAGTTCTATTCTGTGGCTAAACTCATTTGAGGTTCTTAAAGCCAGTCCAAATCTAAACTGTTCAACCTGGTTGAAAGAGAATAACGAGAATGCACTTCCAAGCTCAACTTTTCCTAGAGGATAATATCCAGTTGTTGCCAGATAGATAATGTTTTTTAAACTCTTAAAAAATCGCAGATTATTCAGAGAGTCTACCATCTCATCAATGCCTTCCTCTTGTGGTGATAAAGGTTCATGTCTGATTTGAGCCCAGTATTCATCGGATCTGTTTAGCGCACCATCTTCAAACTCAACAGTATTATCTGATCGGTAGAAAGCATCTTCATGTTTTTCGTTAATGATATAATTGGTTCTTGTTGAATTCCTCCTGCCAAAGAACCCGTACACTTTTGTTTTTTTAGTGATCTTTAAGTCGGCAATCATCTTTTCAGATGTAAGCATCCATACCTCTGGCGCGACTTGATCAAAATGATGTTCGATATACAGATCCTGGACATAGTTGATATTCACCCACGGTGATATGTTCGCCTTAAACTGTTTTACGGCATACGTTGTGTCATGGATCCACATTTCGCCTTCAAAAGTCGCATCACCTGTTCTTTTCGGCTTGAACTTCAATTGAAAACAATAATGATTGTCGATATATGCGGTGTCTGTCAAGTAGAACTTGTAGTAGCCACGAGCAAAATTAGCGACCGGACTAATGAATGATTTATTGAAAAGACTTAAATAGTTATCATATACATTCACATCCAAGTACATGTCACCCAGGAATTGGTTTATAGTGATGTTTTCCATTCCGCTAACCCGAGTAGCCTTCACGACCTCCTTTTTTAGCTTGGGATTGTTTCGGAAGTAGAAGTCACTGACATTTTCACTTAGAATGACAGGCAGATAGGATCTACCCGTATCAGAAGAGTCTAGATAATCCATTACAAGGTCTAGTCGTTTCACCAACTCTCGTTCCTTGAATTTATCCCCGATGTTGTTCACATCGACTTGTACTTTGTTGTAAACTTCGTACTCGTAAGATTCTAGCTTTTCCTTGTTGTTAATGTCTTTGTTCGCGATGACTTTTTTGTGCAACGTTACAGATGGCCATTCATCGGGTGCTTGAACAACGACCTCTTCAAAATCTGCCATTGCAACTGGCAAGGCGACATCAATACGCTGCTCTTGGTCTTTGACGATTTCCTTTTTAACTGTGATGTAACCCATGTAGTAAAACATGAGCGTATCCGTAGCGTAATAAGTGTCAAGCTCATAGTTCCCTATTGAATCCGTTGTGGTTCCGATCTTTGAATTCAGAAATCGAACTTTTACGAAAGGCAAAGCTTCACCGCTAAGGCCATCTGTTACTGTACCGAATACCTTTGTCTTCTGCGACCATGAGATGGTTGTTGTAGTGATAAAAACAAATAAAATTAATAGTATTCGCATATAGGCTCTTTGCAGAAGTTTAAAGGTAATTAAGAAATTCTACCGAATGAAATTACTGCTTATTATTTCGTCTTTCAACACGCTTAGAGACAAGAATTCCGACTTCATACAATAACACAATTGGAATACTAACGATGACCTGGCTTATCAAGTCTGGAGGTGTTATTATCGCTGAAAGAACAAGGATACCAATGATCGCATGTTTTCTATACTTGCTTAAGAACTCTGAATTTAAAACTCCCAACTTTGTAAACAGATATGTTACAACCGGTAAAAGGAATAATAATCCGGAATAAAACACCGTGGACAATATAGTACTCATGTAGGAGTTCAATGTGAAATTATTTTTCACCATATCGGAGATCTGGAAGTTACCGAAGAACTGAACGCATAGTGGAGCAACGATAAAGTAGCCAAATAGAATTCCAAAGAAGAATAGGATACTGACGTAAAAAATAATTCCCTTCGCTACGCTTGATTCATTTTGTTTTAAACCGGGTTTAACGAAAGACCAGATCTGATAGAATATAAAAGGAAATGAAAGCACAATTCCACCCATTATACACATCATCAAGGCATAAGAAAACTGTCCTGTGAGTTCAATACTTTGAAAATCGACATTAACCGGTTCCACACAAATGCCGAAATTCTCGCAAATCACGCGAAATGTGATGAAATCAGGGTTTCGCATTGAAAAGAAAAGATTCTCCATGATCCATTCCTGGAAAAACCATAAAACGGTCGCTACAACTACTATAGAAATAGCAGAGCGAACCAGTCTCCACCTCAATTCCTCAAGGTGTTCCAGAAAACTCATTTGATTATTCTCTTCCATGTCAGGCAAAAATACCATAATCGTTACAATCGTGTTATGGCTATGGCGATATTCTTTGGCTTTTTTTTGTATTTTAGATAGTATAATTGAGTTTAGATGGTAGGATTGGATCTTAGAGATTCCTTAAAGCAGTATTTCGGTTTTGATCATTTTAAAGGTGAGCAGGAAGAGATAATACAAAATGTACTTGATGGTAAAAACACATTTGTGATAATGCCTACAGGAGGAGGTAAGTCAATGTGTTATCAATTACCGGCACTTTTATCCAATGGTACTGCGGTTGTAGTTTCTCCTTTGATCGCACTAATGAAAAATCAGGTAGATGCTATCCGCCATGTGAGCAATGAGGAATCCATCGCTCACTTCTTGAACTCATCACTTTCAAAATCAGAAGCAACGAAAGTAAAACAGGACATTGTTGCTGGACGAACAAAGTTACTTTATGTGGCTCCCGAATCATTAACGAAACAGGAGAATATTGATTTCTTGACATCAGTGGATGTATCATTCTTTGCTATAGATGAAGCCCACTGTATTTCAGAATGGGGTCATGACTTCCGCCCTGAGTATAGGAGACTGCGTGAGATTTTTGAGAAGATATCCGATGTGCCCATTATCGCATTGACAGCCACCGCGACACCAAAGGTTCAAACCGATATTCAGAAGAACCTGAATATGTTGGACGCGACTGTTTATAAATCTTCATTCAATAGAGAGAATTTGTTCTATCAGATCTTTCCCAAACGTGAAGTAGAAAAACAGATCATTAAATACATTAAGTCAAAAGCGGGTAAAAGCGGTATTGTCTACTGCCTGAGCCGAAAGAAGGTTGAAGAACTTGCGGAGCTTTTGCAGGTAAATGGAATTAACGCATTGCCATATCATGCAGGGTTAGATGCTGTGACGCGGGCAAAACATCAGGATATGTTCTTGATGGAAGAGGTAGATGTGATCGTAGCAACAATCGCCTTCGGGATGGGTATCGATAAACCGGATGTACGATTTGTGATTCACCATGATATTCCAAAATCTTTGGAAAGCTACTATCAGGAAACCGGTAGAGCAGGTCGCGATGGGGGTGAAGGCGAGTGTATCGCTTTTTATCAGTATAAAGACGTCGAGAAACTAGAGAAATTCCTTCAGGGCAAACCTGTTGCAGAGCAAGAGATCGGAAGGCAATTATTAAATGAGGTGGCTTCCTACTCAGAGACATCTGTTTGCAGGCGAAAGATGATCTTGCATTATTTCGGTGAAGAGTTCGATCAAAAGAACTGTAATGAACATTGCGATAATTGTAAAGACCCGAAGGAAACCATGGAAGGCAAGGACTATGTAGTACAGTTGCTTAAAGTGGTGAGCGAGCTAAAAGAGACTCAAAAGGCGAAGCACGTATGTAACTTCCTTTCTGGGAAGACGACCTCTGAGATCAAGGCATATAGACATGATGAGCTTCCTTTATTTGGAGTAGGTAAGGAAAGAGATATTCACTTTTGGAATGCAGTAGTCAGACAGTCCACAGTATCTGGATTGTTGGTCAAGGATATTGAATCATACGGAGTTTTAAAGATAAGTCCCGAGGGGAGGGCCTTTATGGAGAGCCCTACAAGCTTCATCCTTTACAAGGAAAGAGATTATCTTGGAGAAGATGACGGTACCGTCACTATTGCAAATAAAGGAGCAGCCCTTGATGAAGAACTTTATGGCTATTTGATAGATCTTAGGAAACGTATTTCCAGGGAAAGAAATATTCCCCCGTTTGTAATCTTCCAGGAACCTTCATTGAAAGATATGTGTGTTCAGTATCCGATCAATATGGAAGAACTGACCAATATTCAAGGAGTGGGACATGGTAAAGCAACAAGATATGGGGCTCCCTTTCTTTCATTGATCAAGAAGTATGTAGAGGATAATAATATTGATAGACCTCAGGATCTGGTGGTGAAGTCTTTGGTAAATAAGTCTGGAATGAAAGTTCAGCTTATCCAGAATATTGACAGAAAGCTTCCGCTGGAAGATATAGGAAAGGCGCAGGGAAAATCATTAGAGGAAGTGATCGAAGAGATTGAGGCAATCGTTTCATCAGGAACGCGTGTTAATATCGATTATTACATAGATGACATGCTCGATTCCGATACACAGGAGGAGATTTATGAATACTTTTCAGAAGCGGAAACGGATGACCTCCAAGCAGCCTATGATGAATTTGAAGGTGATTACACCGAAGAGGAGCTGAAACTCATGAGAATTAAGTTCATGAGTGAAATGGCGAATTAATCCCTGGAAAAAAGAAACTCGTGTGATTCATTAGTCACGGCATCTTGAATTCCAACTTTTAGGTCAGTTGAAGTTACAATGTAAATCTGGTATTGAATAGTGTCTAATGAACTTGTTGGATACTGTCGCATGAATAGAAAATCCTGTCCTTTTTCAATGACTTGATATGTTCCAATTTCATTCCAGCTGAAACTCGTTCCTGAGCAGTCTGAATTAAAGTCAAAGCTGAATGAACAATCACCCTTTTTGCAGTTTCCCAATTCTAGTTTTCCTGAAGCACTGCACTCTTGTAAAAATCCGAATTCATCTACCAGCTTGTGTGACTCGAGGTTCCAGCTTCCCGGCAGCAGTCTGTTTACTCGGCTTTCCTGACAGCCCACTATGGCAAAGAATAGAACTATATATAAAAGCTTAGTATACTTCAACGATGATGGTTTTATTCGGGATGATCATTTGTTTGAACAGCTTTTTTGCTGCCTCTTCTGCTTCAGCTTCCAAAGAGAGATTGAGTGCTGAGTTTTTGATCTTTTCAATTGCTTTATACTCTAATTGTTTGCGCTCAGAATCGGTCCAGTCACCCTGCTCCTGGAAAACCTCCGTTTTAGACGGAGATATTTCCACGCCAAGCAATTTAGCATTAGGAATTCGAACACTTATCGTATCACCTTCATGCTTCAAATACAAGGAGTCAACTTTAAGATCGAATCCGAATTTTGCTTCACCTTTAACTATTAACGTGAGTCGACGTTTAACATCGGGGTGATCCAGACGGTCTTTCACATTCCACCAGTCACTTAAACTTGTCCAGTCGAAATCCTTGTTGTAAAATTCAACTGAATCAACAACCGCCTCTCCCGTGTAACTCACTGTGCTTATTTCAAGGATTGATTCAATCGATTCTACCTGCAAAGGTGTTTCATCTATGATCAATGGTGGGTTAATGTAGTTGCTCAGTTGTTGATAGCCAAAATAGATCGCCACGATTAGTAACGCTGAAACAGCTACATTTCTCAGAAGTCGTTTAGTCTCACTCATTTCGTTTCTCAAAACTTACGATGACCTTTTCAAAACCTTGTCGCTTGTAAAAGTCTGTGATAAATACTTCTGCTTCATATTCGGCATTCGAATAGATCCCGGAATTATCAAGATCTCTTCGAATCGCTGTTTCCCCTTGTTTTAGGAAATCATTTTTCTCTTTTTGCGTGAAATGGTCGCGGAACCAGCTAACACTTTCCACTTCGGTTTTGATGTGTTTTGGTTCCATTGTAAATTCAGTAACTTCTGCAGCTGGTAAAACAATCGCGATTGTATTGCCATTCACATGAATATCTTCTTTTCGTATCTTCTTTAAGTCTACACCGGCTTTGATCTTCGCTCTACAGGAAATAAGGATCTTGCGATCCCCGAATTTGGTCCAGCTTCTTATATCATCCCATTTTTCCCAGATCTCCCATATACCATGTTGATCATCGAGTTTGACGACTTTGGTTACTGTATATTCTGTTGTGGATAAGGTTCCTATTTCTCGTATATCATATATCTGAGCTTCGGGTTGTGGTGTTGATTCACATCCAAACAATAGAATTACAATTGCTATGAAAAATGAGAGCTTCATTAGAACGCGGCCATTGTCATCATTATCATTCCTGTTTTCAGTGCTTCGGGCTCAATGTCAAATTTAGGATGGTGAACCCCATGAATTATTCCCTTTGCTTCATTTCTTACACCCAGGCGAAAAAAGCAAACTGGTACTTCTTGTGAATAATAGGAGAAGTCCTCAGCTGTCATTCTAATTGGCAGATCATGAACCTTGTTATTTCCCAAAGAGTTTATCGCTTTATCCT
Source organism: Crocinitomicaceae bacterium (assembly GCA_049416285.1). Taxonomy (GTDB): domain Bacteria; phylum Bacteroidota; class Bacteroidia; order Flavobacteriales_D; family Crocinitomicaceae; genus UBA4466. Next base: position 7,321 of record JBMSGX010000004.1, read on the forward strand.
TTAACTGATTCGTTTCTTGCGTATCATTCATTAGAAATGGATACCCTTTACTGATTTCTAAATCAAGGGTTGCACCGTAAGATTCAACAAGTGCTAAAGATTTACTTTCGATAAGGTTGTGCGCTTCAGATCTCCATTCTTCATTCATTGTTCTAAACGTTCCTTTAATATGTGCGCGCTCAGGAATCACATTTGTCGCTCCTATTGCTTCAAAATGACCGAATGAAAGTACACAAGGTATTTTTGGATCACAATGTCTGCTTACAACTTGCTGTAACTGCGTAATAAGTGTGGCTCCGATCATTATTGGATCAATACAGTTGTGAGGCATAGCACCATGACCACCTCTGCCATTAATTGTCATGTGGATCTCATCGCATGAAGCCATGTATAAACCGTCTTTAAATCCAACTTCACCAGCTGGTAGCTCGGGGAATACATGAAGTGCATACATTGATTTCACCTCTGGGTCTTTTAAAACACCGTCTTTGATCATAAGTGTTGCTCCTCCTGGGTTCTTTTCCTCCCCGGGTTGAAAAACGAGTTTCACAGGATGAGGTAACTGGTCCTTAAGTGAATATAATATTTCGGCAGCACCAAGAAGAATGGAGGTGTGGACATCGTGACCGCAGGCATGCATCACTCCAGGATTCTTCGACTTGTATGGAACATCGTTCGCCTCAGTAATCGGAAGCGCATCAAGATCCGCTCTTAAACCAATACAAGGCGCGTTATCATCAAATGAGTCGTTAGTAATTAAGGCAACGACACCCGTTCCACCCACTCCTTTAACAGGATCTAATCCAATTTCAACGAGACGATCGAAAACGAAGGTCATTGTTGCATGCTCCTGGTAAGACAGTTCAGGATGTGCATGAATGTGCTCACGTGTATCTCTGATCTTGTCAAAGAGTTCGTCGGCCTTTGATCTGATAATATTTATTAGTTCACTATTCATTCGTCAAACTGTTGTATCCTGACAAGATCATTCTGAACGACACATAAGCCATGATCACTCCGAAAATCAACTTCACTAAAGCGGGTGAAATACGTAACGCTATTTTAGAGCCAATGTAACCGCCGAGCACGAATGTGATCGCTACAATAAGCCCGAATTTCCAATTTATATTTCCTGTGCGCCAATAATTGTTCACGGCTAAAATACCAACAGGCAGTAGAAGTATGAATAAACTTGTACCTTGAGCTTCGTGCTGACTCATACTTAATGCATAAACAAGAGCTGGGACAATAATGACCCCGCCTCCTACACCAACGAATCCACTGAGGATCCCCGCCAGGATTCCAATTACGACAAGTATGAGAATTGTTTGTGTGTCCATATACTAGTTACTAAAGTAATCAATCGAAATGAGAACTTATTGCACGAGTAGATTACAGCCGCGAATATCGGAGTGGTCGAACCTTCCTAAAACATCAAAAGTACCGTCTTCATATACCTTTCCAAGGTCTTGAGTAGCTATGAATGAACAACTGTAGATATTCGCTAGATCAATAATGTTTATTCCTCCTGTTTTACCAAACGACTCGTACGAAAATGGGTCATCTATTTCTCTAACCAGAACCTTCATCCACTTGGGCGCATGAAAATTAGTTGGCCCGTTTGAATAGGCTTGTGAGAGCAATTCAGTCATGCCATACTCTGAACATAGCATTGCAGGTTCAAGTTTCTCATTGAGGATTGAATGAAGTTCATTTTTGGTCATCTCTTTGCGTCGTCCTTTCATACCTCCAGTTTCAATGATCTTAAGCTTAGGATATTTTTTCGCCAATTCGCAAAGGTCCAAAAGTGCATAACTCACTCCAAATAATACTGGCTCTTTATGGTCTTTGATAGCACCTGCGTATAACTCATCTAGTTTAGCGATATCCGATAGAATGAAGGATGATCTGTTGTCATTGGTTTCTTTCATTAATTGGTTCACCATATAAACCAAGCTGGATTCACCTTGTTCGAGGTAGGAAGGTAGCAGTGCGAGTATTACTTGTGTTGTTGGGTCTCCGATAGACTCGTTGTAAAAGGACATAAAAGATCTTTCATAAACAGAAGGATCAGCAATATGATGCTTACTCCGATCACCTCCGGTCCCACTACTTTTAAATGTAAGTTCTGTTCGAGTGTCCTTCACGAGAATATCGTGTGTTTTGAAAAACTCAATGGGTAAAAACGGGATTTCCGAAAGTGTCTTCGGATTTGTTACTCCTATTGATTGGCAATAGGATTGATAGATCTGAACATTGTTAAATTGATACCTGAATACTTCCAGTGCCGCTCTCTCAAAAGCAGCTTCCCCCTCAATAGAAAAGATCTGATGTATTAAGTCATTCATTAGAACAGCATTCCTGCCAGCACTGAAGTTGACATACATGCTAGCGTTCCACCGATCAAAGCAACTATTCCGTACTTGGCAAGTACACTTCTTTTTTCAGGGACTAGTATTCCGATCCCACCCACCTGTATTCCAATAGAAGCGATGTTCGCAAATCCACAAAGTACGTAGGTACTCATAATCACGGTCTTTTGTGATAATTCATCCTGAATTTCACCTAAGTGCGGATAGGCAATGAATTCATTCAAAATGGTTTTTTCGCCAAGTAGCTGACCGAAATACATGCAGTCTTGCCATTCAACTCCCATGATCCATGCAAACGGTGAAAGCAAGTATCCGGTGATACTTTCAAAGCTCAAAGAGTTGTAAATGCCACCTTGCGCTATCATTTCATTCAATGAAGTGAGGTCTCCTATTTTGTATAAACCATAGTTCACAAAAGCAACGAGGGATATAAATACAATAAGCATTGCCCCAACGTTAGCCGCTAATTTTAGACCGTCAGTAGTTCCATTTGTTATAGCTTCCAATGCATTTGCTCCAATTTTATCTTTTGGAACTTCTAGGTTACGATCGATCTCTTCTGTTTCAGGCACCAAAATCTTGGCAAAAACAATTGCTGCCGGCGCTGACATGAATGATGCAGTAAGTAAGTGTTTCGCGTAGAAAAGTTCCTTTACTTCATCACCTCCGCCCAAAATTCCAATAACTGCTGCCAGGACACCACCCGCTATAGTTGCCATACCACCAACCATCAAACACATGATCTCCGATTTCGTCATGCGTTTCAAGTAGGGCTTCACTAATAGTGGAGCTTCTGTTTGACCAATAAAAATGTTAGCCGCTGCCGAGATGCTTTCCGCTCCTGATATCCCCAGTGTCTTATTCATCACCCAAGCCAATTGCTTAACGATCCATTGAAGGATCCCGAGATAATACAAAAGGCTTGATATTGCTGCGAAGAATATAATGGAAGGTAGGATCCATGTAGCGAAGTTCATCAACATAGGATCTATATTCTCAGTACCCATACTTCTGAATAGGAAGTTGGCTCCGTCGTGAGAGAAGTTGATCAGCTTAGTAAATGCCTTTGACAACCACTCGAAAAGCGTTGTTACAAATGGCACCTTCAGTATCAGTACGGCTAATCCTATCTGTAGACCTGTTCCTTTCAGTACTAGCTTCCAATCAATTTTACTCCTATTCTTCGAAAATATAAATGCTACTACGAATAAGGCAATTAGTCCGAGAATTCCCCTTATGATAGAAACCCATGAAACACCTCTGTCTTGAGCAGATGATTCAAAATCATGATAAGCGAAGCGTGTACTCCCTTTTTCAAAGACGACCTTATTATCAGATTTATATCGAACCTTGAAGGATTCAGTAACTTCATTTGTATCAATGTTACCCGTTAAGGTTAATGTATTCTCCTTGATCTTGTAAGTTCCCTCCTTTAGTTGGGAAAATGCAGTGTCGCTGTTTATGAAGGTCTGATCAGATCCAAAAACGACATTAAAGTTTTTTCTGTAATACGAACTGTCCGCAAAATTAGCATTTGCGAAGGAGCCGTTGATCAGTAAAAGTAGTAGGATGAGTTTAAGCCTGACGCTTATTGATCTCATCTCGGATTCGAGAGGCCATTTCATAGTCTTCTTGCTCGATAGCTAATTCAAGTTCCTTCTCCAATTCATCCACAGAAAGAGACTCGAGTTTGTTAGTAGTAGGTTGTTCTTCTTCGGTTGATTCTGTTTCCGCCATGAACTCATCCGAATCCATATCTCCTTCGTCGAGCAGCATTCCGGCGCTTGAAAGAATATCTTCAAATGTATAGACCGGACAACCGAAACGAACTGCAATGGCAATTGCATCTGAAGTTCTTGCATCCACTTCATGCGTTTCACCATTTTGTTCGCAAACTAATTTGGAGTAGAAGATCCCTTCTGTAAGGTTGTATATCACAACTTCTTTTACTTTGATAGTGAATGCTTCTGCAAAGCTTTTGAAAAGATCGTGCGTTAAAGGTCGAGTAGGTGTCATCTTCTCAAGCTCGATAGCGATCGCCTGAGCTTCGAATCCACCAATGATAATCGGAAGTCTTCTATTACCGTCAACTTCAGAGAGCACAAGAGCGTAGGCACCTGACTGTGTCTGGCTGTAAGAAAGTCCAACGATCTCTAGTTTAATCTTCTCCATCTTCCTCGATTAGCTTGCTAAAAATAACTAGGGAAGCTTGTCGCTTCCCCAGTTGTATGTGACATAAATTTAATATTTCTTGTCTAGTTTTAGTTGGAAGCTTTGAATTTTTTCACAGCTTCAATCATACGAGGCAATACCTCGAATGCATCTCCAACAATTCCGTAATCAGCTGCCTTGAAGAAAGGAGCTTCCGGATCTGTATTCACAACTACGATCACTTTAGAACCGTTAACACCTGCAAGGTGCTGTATAGCTCCGGAGATACCTGCCGCAATATAAAGGTTCGGACGAATAGCTACTCCTGTTTGTCCAACGTGCTCGTGGTGAGGTCTCCAACCGATATCTGCAACCGGACGTGAACATGCAGTTGCCGCTCCAAGCTCTTTTGCAAGCTCTTCAACCATTCCCCAGTTTTCAGGACCTTTCAATCCTCTACCAGCTGAAACAACCAATTCCGCTTCCGGTAATGGAATTTCTCCTTCGGGAACTTTTTTATCTAAAACTTTGATGTTCGCAGCTCCTGCATTCCCGTCGAATTCTTCAACCGCACAATCCGCACCTCCTCCTTCTGGTTGGAAGCTGTTCGGCAATAACGAGATTACTTTACGGTCAGATTTGATCGCAACAAACCCCATCGCTTTTCCAGAGAACACGTTCACTCGTACTTTTCCATCTTGTGGCACATCAGTTGCTCCCGGCACCAATCCTGCCTTCATCCTAACTGAAAGTCTAGGTCCTACTGATTTCCCCACAAAATCGTGAGAAAAAACAACTGTGTTTGCGCCTACAGATTCAGCGGCATTCGCAATAACATTCGTGATCTGTTGTGAGTCATCAGATGTAACTGAACGGTCAACTAATACTTTGTTTGCACCGTATTGTCCTAAAGTTGCCAAGGTTGCGGCATCTGCTCCTCCAGTCGTAACTGCGGTAACATCACCTCCTAATTTCTTTGCGTAAGTAACAGCTTCCAGTGCATTTTTAGCAAGTCCATTGTTACTGTTGATATATACTAAAGTTGACATAATTTCTTGATTAAATAACTTTTGCTTCGTTGTGTAATAGGTTCACCAATTCGTCCATGTTTTCAGGATCGATCATTTTACAAGCTGATTTCGCCGGTGGAAGCTCATAACTTTCAAATGCAGTTAATGGCTCGATTGCAGCAGGCTCAACCACGTTTAATGGTTTTGTTCTTGCTGCCATAATTCCACGCATGTTTGGAATTCTTTGCTCAGCCATACCTTTCGCACAAGAAACTACAAATGGAGTGTTTACTTCAACAACCTCAACACCACCAATGATCTCCGTTTCTAGAGTAGCAGTGTTACCGCTTATGTCAAGCTTTGATGCAAGAGATACAAATGGAGTTCCCATCGCTTCAGCGATCATTCCACCTACCTGTGATCCGTTGTAATTGATTGTCTCTTTTCCCGTCAATACCATATCAAATCCATTCGCCTTAGCGTATTCTGCTATCTGCATAGCCGTGTAGTAGGCATCCTGTGGCTCTGCATTTATACGAACAGCGTCATCAGCTCCAATTGCCAGTGCTTTTCTAATTACTGCATCATCTGCCGCAGATCCCACTGTGATAATTGTTACTGAACCTCCATTCGCTTCTTTTAATTCTAGAGCTCTTACAAGCGCATACCACTCGTCGTATGGGTTCACAATATATTGCACTCCATTTTCATCAAATTTCGTGTTACCTTCTGTAAACGCGATCTTCGATGTAGTATCTGGAGATTTACTGATACAAACTAAATATTTCATCGGTTTATTTTTTTTGAAAAAGTCGAGTGCGAATTTAATAAATTATCAGTGAATTTTCTCTCTTTGAACACAATAAAAGAGTAGATAAGAATTGGAGTTCAGGATATAGTATCAAATACCATAATAATAATGCTTGTAAAAAAGCGAAAATTACTACTTTTGGCAACCCGTGGAAACGGAGTAAAAGTTTCAGCTTATGAAAACAGTACAGTTTAGAGAGGCTTTAAGAGAGGCCATGTCGGAAGAAATGAGAGCAGACAAGAGTGTGTTCCTGATGGGTGAGGAAGTTGCTGAGTACAACGGAGCTTACAAGGTATCGCAGGGAATGCTTGATGAGTTTGGTCCGGAACGAGTAATTGATACACCAATTGCCGAGCTTGGTTTTGCTGGTATTGGAGTGGGTGCTTCAATGAATGGGCTTCGTCCGGTTGTTGAGTTTATGACTTGGAACTTCGCCATCCTTGCTGCTGATCAAATTATCAACAGTGCTGCAAAGATGTTGCAAATGTCGGGAGGACAGTATCATTGCCCAATCGTATTTAGAGGAGGTAATGGTCAGGCGGGACAGTTAGCAGCAACGCACTCACAGGCTTTCGAGTCTTTCTATGCAAATTTCCCGGGATTGAAAGTGATTACACCATCTACTCCCTACGATGCTAAAGGGCTTTTAAAAGCGGCAATAAGAGATAATGATCCGGTTGTTTTCTTGGAATCAGAGAAAATGTACGGAGATAAGGGAGAGATCCCTGAAGGAGAATATATCATCCCGATCGGTGTTGCTGACGTGAAGAGAAAAGGTGATCACGTTACCATTGTAACATTTGGAAAGATCATTAAGGTTGCTCACGCTGCTGCAGAGGCTCTTGAGAAAGAGGGTATTTCTTGTGAAATCATTGATCTTCGCACGGTAAGACCTATAGACTACCCCGCAGTGGTAGAGTCAGTAAAGAAAACAAACAGATGTGTTGTTGTAGAGGAAGCGCATCCGTTGGCATCTATCTCCTCGGAGATTGCCTACCATATACAGCGATATGCATTTGATCATCTGGACGCACCTGTGATGCGTGTTACACAAACAGATACTCCGTTTGCATTCTCGCCAACTTTGATCGATGAAGCTCTTCCGAATACAGAAAGAATCATCAAAGCGGTTAAGGCGGTGATGTACAGAAACTAAGATCAATCATTTTTATATGAAAGGGAGTCCGTTGGGCTCCCTTTTTTGTTTGTTGAAAAAGTGTGAATAATTCAAATTTCAAAATTCGAAAATCAGACAATTTTCATTCTATATTTGGACCGATCTAATCGGTCGAACTATTCATTTTCAGACAATATTTTTCGAATGGTTCATTTCGACCAACTTTTGATCGAAAGAAAAGATGTGAACACATTATTGTGAAAAAAGCCGCTTTTTTTTCGATTACACCTTGATTTATAATTTTTTCCTTCTATCTTTGCACCCCCAAAAGTGTATTTGGGCTAGTTATATATTAATTAAAACTAAAGTATTTTTTATGCCAACTATACAGCAATTAGTTCGCAAAGGGAGAAAAGCTGTTGTCAAGAAAAGCAAGTCTGCTGCACTTGATTCTTGTCCTCAGCGTAAAGGGGTATGTGTAAGGGTTTACACCACTACTCCTAAGAAGCCGAATTCGGCCATGCGTAAAGTAGCTAGGGTTCGCCTTACTAACGGTAAGGAAGTGAACGCCTACATCGGAGGTGAAGGTCATAACCTTCAGGAACACTCATTGGTTTTAGTACGTGGAGGAAGGGTTAAAGATCTTCCAGGAGTTCGTTATCACATCGTACGTGGTGCGGAAGACACCGCAGGGGTGGAAGGAAGAACTCAGCGTCGTTCTAAGTACGGAGCTAAACGTCCTAAAAAATAATCGATTAAAAGACTGAAAGATGAGAAGAAGAAAAGCGAAAAAGATAGCCATACTTCCGGATCCGAAGTTCAATGATACGCAAGTAACAAAGTTCGTGAACAACCTAATGTTCAGCGGTAAGAAGAATTTGGCATTTAAAATTTTCTACGAAGCAATTGATATCGTAGATGCGAAAGTTGAAGATGCAACTGGATTAGAAACATTTAAGAAAGCACTTGAGAACATCGAGCCTCCGGTAGAGGTAAGAAGTAGAAGAGTTGGAGGGGCAACTTTCCAGATTCCTACTCCGGTTCGTGAGAGCAGAAAACAATCTCTAGGGATGAAGTGGTTGATTGGATATGCACGTAAGCGCAATGAGAAAACAATGGCTCAGAAGCTTGCAGCAGAAATCATCGCAGGATCTAAAGAAGAAGGTGCAGCTTACAAGAAGAAAGAAGATACATTAAGAATGGCTGAAGCAAACAAGGCCTTTTCACATTTTAGATTCTAATTGACATGGCAAGAGATCTTAAATACACAAGAAATATTGGTATTGCTGCACACATTGATGCAGGAAAGACAACAACAACGGAGCGTATCCTTTACTACGGTGGTGTAAGCCACAAAATTGGTGAGGTACACGACGGTGCTGCGACAATGGACTGGATGGAGCAAGAGCAGGAAAGAGGTATTACAATTACTTCAGCTGCGACTACTCTTACTTGGAACTATAGAGACCAAGAGTACCACATGAACATCATTGACACTCCTGGACACGTTGACTTCACAGTGGAGGTGAACCGTTCATTGCGTGTACTAGATGGTTTGGTATTCCTTTTCTCAGCGGTTGATGGTGTTGAGCCACAGTCAGAAACTAACTGGAGACTAGCAAACAACTATAACGTACCAAGAATTGGTTTCGTAAACAAGATGGACCGTCAAGGTGCAGACTTTCTGAACGTTTGTGCACAGGTTAAGGAGATGTTGGGTAGCCATGCATTGCCTTTGCAATTGAATATTGGTGCTGAGGATGATTTCAAAGGAGTGGTTGATTTGATCAACTTCCGTGGAATTGTATGGAACGAAGAAGATATGGGAATGACTTTTGAAGAAGTTGAAATCCCAGCTGACATTTTGGATGAAGCAACTCAATTGAGAGAAGAGCTTTTGGAAGCTGTTGCTGAATTCGACGATAACTTAATGGAGAAGTACTTTGAGGATCCTGAGTCTTTGACTGAAAGAGAAATTCTTGATGCACTTCGTGAAGCTACGATCGCTGGTAAAGTTGTACCGATGATGTGTGGTTCTGCATTTAAGAACAAAGGAGTTCAGTCTATGCTTGACATGGTGATGGAAATTCTTCCTTCTCCGATTGACATTGAGGCGATTGAGGGGACTGATCCAAAAACTGGTGAGCCCGCAACTCGTAAACCTAGTTTTGATGAACCTTTCTCTGCGCTAGCGTTTAAGATTGCAACAGACCCTTACGTTGGACGTCTTTGCTTCACAAGAGCTTATTCTGGTAAATTACCAGCGGGGTCTTATGTTTTAAATTCAAGAACAGGTAAGAAAGAGCGTATCTCTCGTATATTCCAAATGCACGCAAATAAGCAAAATCAAATTGATGAGCTAGGTGCGGGAGATATTGGAGCACTAGTTGGATTTAAGGATATTAAGACTGGAGATACATTGTGTGCGGAGAACGCACCAATCGTTCTAGAGTCTATGGTATTCCCAGATCCGGTAATTGGTATTGCAATTGAGCCTAAGACGAAGGCTGATATGGATAAATTAGGAGTTGGTCTTGCGAAGCTTTCTGAGGAAGATCCAACATTCCGCGTGAATACTGATGAAGATTCAGGACAGACGATCATCTCAGGAATGGGTGAGCTTCACTTGGATATCATTATGGACCGTCTTAAGCGTGAGTTTAAGGTAGAGGTTAACCAGGGAGCACCTCAGGTAAATTACCGTGAGGCTATTACCGGAGCAGCTGACCACAGAGAGGTGTACAAGAAGCAGTCTGGTGGACGTGGTAAATTCGCGGACATTGTTGTTAAGATTGGACCTCTTGCGGATGAAGAGAAATCAGGATTGGAATTCGTTAACTCTATCAAGGGAGGTAATATTCCTAAAGAATTTATCCCATCAGTTCAGAAAGGATTTGAAGAATCTATGAAGAACGGAGCGCTTGCAGGATTCGAAATGGATGGAATGCATGTTGAACTTGTAGATGGTTCATTCCACGCGGTCGATTCAGATCAGCTATCATTCGAGCTTTGTGCGAAGATGGCGTTTAGAGCGGCTATCCCGAAATGTAGACCAGTTCTTCTTGAGCCAATTATGAAGTTAGAGGTTGTTACTCCAGAAGAAAATATGGGTGACATCGTAGGTGACTTGAACAGAAGAAGAGGTACAATGAAGGGAATGGATGATAGAGCAGGAGCTAAAGTCGTTAAAGCTGATGTTCCACTATCGGAAATGTTCGGATATGTAACTCAACTTCGTACAATGTCTTCGGGACGTGCGACATCTTCAATGGAATTCTCACACTACGCTGAGGCTCCTAAGAACATCGCAGACGAGGTTATTGCTAAAGTTAAAGGTGTAACTGCTTAATAATATTAGAGATGAATCAAAAGATCAGAATAAAACTAAAATCATACGATCACAACTTGGTAGACAAGTCTGCTGAGAAGATTGTAAAAACAGTGAAGTCTACTGGTGCTGTAGTTAGCGGTCCAATTCCACTTCCAACACACAAAAGAATTTACACTGTTTTGAAATCACCTCACGTAAATAAGAAAGCGCGTGAGCAGTTTGAGCTATGCTCTTACAAGCGTCTTATGGATATCTACAGTACTTCTTCGAAGACTGTTGATGCATTGATGCGTTTGGAGCTACCAAGCGGTGTGGACGTAGAGATCAAAGTGTAAGTAAAAACAAGGTTTAATAATTAATAGTTAAAGTATGCCAGGAATTATTGGTAGAAAAATCGGAATGACTAGCATCTACAGTGCCGAGGGTAAAGCAATGCCATGCACGGTTATAGAAGCTGGTCCTTGTGTAGTCACACAGTTGAAGACACAAGACAGAGATGGTTACGAGGCTGTTCAATTAGGGTTTGGTGAGCGTAAAGACAAAAACACGCCAAATGCATTGAAAGGTCACTTCAAAAAAGCGAAAACCTCTCCTAAGTCAAGTTTAGTTGAATTTCAAGGATTCGAGGGTCTAAACCTTGGTGATTCAGTGAGCGTAGACATCTTCGAAGAAGGTGAATTCGTTACTGTAGCTGGAACATCAAAAGGTAAAGGTTTCCAAGGGGTTGTTAAGCGTCACGGATTTGGTGGTGTTGGACAAGCAACTCACGGTCAGCACAACAGAATGCGTGCTCCCGGATCAATTGGAGCTGCATCTTACCCGGCACGTGTATTCAAAGGAATGCGTATGGCTGGACAGATGGGTAACAAGAGAGTGAAGATGGAAAACCTTCAGGTTCTTAAAGTTATGGCTGACAAGAACTTGATCGTTGTTAAAGGGTCTGTACCAGGACCTAAAGGTTCAACCGTAACAATTGAGAAGTAATGGAATTGAAAGTATTAAGTGCAAAAGGAAACGCTACTTCTAAGTCAGTTAGCTTGTCAGACAATGTTTTCGGAATTGAGCCGAACGATCACGCTATCTACTTAGATGTTAAGCAGCATTTGGCGAACCGCAGACAAGGTACGCACAAAGCGAAAGAGAGAGCTGAAATTCAAGGATCAACTAAAAAGATCAAGAAGCAAAAGGGTACTGGAGGTGCTCGTGCAGGTAGTATCAAGTCTGGTACTCGTGTTGGTGGAGGTCGTATTTTTGGTCCAAGACCAAGAAACTACCACTTCAAGCTTAACACTAAGCTTAAGCAGCTAGCGAGAAAATCTGCGTTCTCTTACAAGGCGAAGAATGAGGACCTAATGGTAATCGATGATTTGTCGTTCGATAATGCAAACACAAAAGGATTCAGAGATCTTATCTCTAACCTTAAGCTTGAGAACAACAAGGTATTGATGATCCTAGGTGAGAAAAACGACAATGTTTATTTGTCTTCTCGTAACCTTAAGAAAGTAAAGGTCGTAACAGCAGACTCTGTGAACACATTCGATGTATTGAATGCGAGCAAAGTAGTTATGGCTACAAGTTCAATCGAAGCAATCGAAAAGATTCTAAACTAATTGGAGATGAACACAGTAATTAAGAAGCCGATCATTACAGAAAAAGCAACTGGGGACACTGAAAAGTTCAACAGATTTGTATTTGCTGTAGATCCAAAGGCGAATAAATTGGAAATTAAAGAAGCTGTCGAGAGAATGTACGGAGTTCAGGTAACTGATGTACGTACAATGAATTATGGCGGTGGGAAACCCTCTATGAAGTATACAAATAGAGGTATCGTTTATCAACGTAACAACAAGTGGAAAAAAGCTGTAGTTACCGTTGCAGATGGAGAAACGATTGATTTGTTTAATAATTTTTAAGTAGTAAAAAATGGGTCTTAAAAAATTCAAGCCTATCACTCCAGGGCAAAGACACAAGATCAACAGTGACTACTCTAACATTACTGCTGCTAAGCCTGAGAAGAGCCTAGTAAAAGGTAAGAGTAAATCTGGGGGTCGTAATAACGACGGTCGTATGACTATGCGCTACATTGGTGGTGGTCACAAACAAAAGTACCGCGTTATTGATTTCAAGAGAGACAAAGATGGTGTTCCAGCTACTGTTAAAGCGATCGAGTACGATCCAAACAGAACCGCTAACATCGCTTTGTTGTACTATGCGGATGGTGAAAAGAGATACATCGTTGCTCCAGAAGGACTAAAAGTTGGAGACAAAGTGATGTCTGGTAAAGAAGCCACTCCGAATGTTGGGAACACAATGTACTTGAGTGATATTCCTCTAGGTACAGTAATTCACAACATCGAACTGAAACCGGGTAAAGGTGGCGCTATCGCGAGAGGTGCTGGTACTTATGCTCAGTTGAACGCGCGTGATGGTCGTTACGCAGTAGTTAAGATGCCTTCTGGTGAAACTAGAATGATCTTGATCACTTGTAAAGCAACGATCGGATCCGTATCCAATTCTGAACACAACTTGGTAGTTTCTGGTAAAGCCGGAAGATCTCGTTGGTTAGGTCGTCGTCCACGAGTTCGTGGTGTAGTTATGAACCCTGTCGATCACCCAATGGGTGGTGGTGAAGGACGTAACTCCGGAGGACACCCGAGATCACGTAATGGTATGCCTGCTAAAGGTTACAAAACACGTGCTAAGAAGAAGTATTCTGACAAGTTTATTGTTGAAAAGAGAAAAAAATAATTAGGATATGAGTCGTTCATTAAAAAAACCTCCTTTCGTTCATTACAAACTAATGAAGAGAGTGGATGATGCTCAAGCATCAGGAAAAAAGCAGGTGATCAAAACTTGGTCAAGAGCGAGTACTATTACTCCTGACTTCGTAGGATTGACATTTGCAGTTCACAATGGTAATAAGTTCATTCCTGTATTCGTAACGGAAAACATGGTGGGTCACAAATTAGGTGAATTCGCGCCAACACGTAACTTCCGTGGACACGCAGGAAAAAAGGATAAGAAAAGATAATAAGCAGAGTTATGGGTGCTAGAAAAAGATTAAAAGCAGAGCAGCTTAAAGAAGAGAAGAGCACAATGGCAATAGCCAAGTTGAACAATTCTCCAATTGCTCCGCGTAAGATGAGACTAGTTGCAGACCTTGTAAGAGGTGTTGAGGTAAATAAAGCTCTTAACATTCTGCAGCATAATGCGAAAGAGGCGTCTAATAGCCTGGAAAAACTTCTTCGTTCTGCGATCGCTAACTGGGAGCAGAAAAACGAGGATAAGAGCATTGAAGACGAAACTTTAATTGTTAAGTCAATTGAAGTAAGCGGTGGAAGAATGCTTAAGAGAATCCAGCCGGCTCCTCAAGGTAGGGCGCATAGAATTAGAAAAAGATCAAACCACGTTACTATCGTAATTGATGGTGCAAATTAATTAGCAGATAAATGGGACAAAAGACAAATCCAATAGGTAACAGATTAGGCTTCATCCAAGGATGGGAATCGAACTGGTATGGAGGCGACAACTACAGAGATAAGTTAGTTGAGGATGACAAGATCCGTCAGTACCTTAACGCTCGTTTATCTAGAGCTAGTATTGCTAAGATCATCATCGAAAGAACGCTAAAGTTGGTAACCGTTACAATCCACACAGCGCGTCCAGGGGTGATCATTGGTAAAGGTGGTCAAGAGGTTGACAAACTGAAAGAAGAGCTTAAAAAGCTAACGAAGAAAGAGATCCAGATCAACATTTTCGAGGTTAAACGTCCAGAGTTGGATGCTCGTTTGGTTGCGGATAGTATCGCTCGTCAGATCGAAGCTCGTATTTCTTTCCGTCGTGCAATCAAAATGGCTGTCGCAAGTACAATGCGTATGGGAGCAGAAGGAATCAAGGTTAAGATTTCCGGACGTTTGAATGGCGCAGAAATGGCTCGCTCAGAGATGTACAAAGATGGACGTACTCCGTTACATACGTTCAGAGCTGACATCGATTATGCTTTAGCTGAAGCTCACACTACTTATGGTCGTATCGGTATCAAGGTATGGATCTGTAAAGGTGAAGTTTACGGTAAGAGAGATCTTTCACCAAACGTTGGCGCTAAGTCAGGAAAAGGTGGTGCAAGAAAGCCAGGAGGTAAAAGAAGAGCGAGAAAATAAAAAACTGCTCGGCAGTTTAACATTAAAATTTTAGAAAGATGTTATCACCAAAAAGAACCAAATTTAGAAAAGCCCAGAAGGGAAGAAACAGAGGTCTTGCTCATAGAGGAAGTACTGTTGCTTTCGGGTCTTTTGGATTGAAGACTTTGGAGCCAGGGTGGATCACTTCACGCCAAATTGAAGCTTCTCGTATCGCCGTTACGCGTTACATGAAGCGTGAAGGAAAGGTGTGGATTAGAATTTTCCCGGATAAGCCAGTAACAGCGAAACCTGCAGAGGTACGTATGGGTAAAGGTAAAGGTGCTCCTAGCCACTGGGTAGCAGTTGTTAGACCAGGTCGAATTTTGTTTGAAGCTGACGGTGTACCGTATGAAACAGCAAAAGAAGCAATGCGTTTGGCCGCTCAAAAATTACCTGTGAAATGTAAGTTCGTTACACGTAACGATTATGTTGTACCAGGAAAATAATTGAATTATGAAACAACAAGAAATCGCAAAAATGTCTATCGAAGACGTTAAAGCACAGATCGCAAATCTTAGCGAGTCACTAATGAAGATGAAGATCTCTCACAAAGTTGCTCCGATGGAGAATCCGTTACAGATCCGTCACACAAGAAAAACGATCGCAAGATTGAAAACAGAATTAACGAAACGTGAGGCAGAAGCTTAGGCTCGCCAAACTTAATTAAAAGCTTATATGGAAAAGCGAAACTTAAGAAAAGAACGTATCGGTGTTGTGACTAGCGATAAAATGGACAAATCAATTGTTGTGTCTGTTGAGCGTAAAGTAAAACACCCTAAATACGGAAAGTTCGTTAAAAAGACGAGTAAGTTCGTAGCTCATGACGAAACAAACGATTGTAACATCGGGGATACAGTTCGTATCATGGAGACACGTCCGTTATCAAAGTCTAAGAACTGGAGATTAGTAGAAGTAATTGAAAGAGCTAAATAATTTTTAGTAATGATACAGAGTGAATCAAGACTTACAGTAGCCGATAACTCCGGAGCGAAAGAAGTTCTATGTATCCGCGTTTTAGGTGGAACAAAGAGACGTTACGCTTCAGTTGGAGATAAGATCGTTGTTACTGTGAAGAGCGCAATGCCCTCTGGAGCTGTGAAGAAAGGATCAGTTGCCACGGCGGTAGTAGTAAGAACAAAAAAAGAAGTACGTCGTCCAGACGGTTCTTACATCAGATTCGATGATAACGCTTGCGTTATTTTGAATGCAGCTGGTGAAATGAGAGGAACCCGTATTTTTGGACCCGTTGCTCGTGAGCTACGTGATGCAAACTACATGAAAGTAGTTTCATTGGCTCCTGAGGTACTTTAAAAATAATTGAAGTCATGCAACAGAAATTACACATTAAAGTAGGAGACACTGTTAAGGTTTTAGCAGGTGAATCAAACGGTCAGGAAGGAACGGTTCTTTCAATCGACAGAAAGAAAAACCGTGCAACGGTAGAAGGTGTTAACATCATTAAGAAACACAAGAAGCCAAGTGCACAGGATCCTCAAGGTGGAATCGTGGAAACAGAAGCTGGAATCCACATTTCTAACCTTATGGTTGTTCATAACGGTCAGGCATCACGCGTTGGTCGTAAGGAGAACAAGGATGGAAAATTAGTTCGTTATTCTAAGAAAACAGGAGAGGAGATCAAGTAATGAGTTATACACCAAGACTACAGGAAAAGTACAAAGCAGAGATCATTTCTGCGTTGACTGAAAAGTTCGGGTACAAGACAACAATGCGTGTGCCTAAACTTACGAAGATCGTAATTAGCCAAGGTATTGGAGACGCGGTAGCGGATAAGAAGCTCGTTGACAACGCAGTTGAAGATCTATCAAGAATCGTTGGTCAAAAAGCGATTGCTACTATCTCTAAGAAGGACATCTCTAACTTCAAGTTGAGAAAGGGAATGCCAATCGGAACAAAAGTTACATTACGTGGTGAGCGTATGTACGAGTTCTTGGACAGATTACTTTCTGTGGCACTTCCAAGAACACGTGACTTTAGAGGAGTTCCGGCGAAAGGATTTGACGGAAGAGGAAACTTTAACATGGGTGTTAAAGAGCACATCATCTTCCCAGAGATTGATATTGATAAAGTAAACCGTATTCTAGGAATGGATATCACTTTTGTGACGACAGCGGAAACAGATGAAGAAGCAAAAGCTCTTCTTGACGCTTTCGGATTCCCATTCACTAAAAAATAGAAAGAAATGGCAAAAGAATCAATGAAAGCGCGTGAGCGCAAAAGAGAAAGACTAGCAGCGAAGCACGCAGCAAAGCGTGAAGAGTTGACGAAGATCTTGAAATCAACGGATACTTCAGATGAGGCATCTGAGGCGAAGTGGGAAGCAATGATGAAACTTCAGAAACTTCCAGCTAACTCGTCTAAAGTTAGAGTTCATAACAGATGTGGGCTTACTGGTCGTCCGAGAGGATACATGCGTCAGTTTGGAATCTCAAGGGTAACATTCCGTGAGATGGCGTTGGCTGGAAAGATCCCAGGTGTTAAAAAAGCAAGCTGGTAGAGCAGAGCTATTAAAGAAAAAAGAGGAAAGATGACGGACATTTTTGTCTATCATCTTTTGTCTTTATATCTTTGCACTCCAAAATTATAAACTGGTTTCAGGTTCAAGCGATTGAAAACCGTTACCGCAATTTAAATTATATGTATACAGATCCAATAGCAGATTACCTTACGCGTATTCGTAACGCGAGTGCTGCAGGAAAAAAAGTAGTTGAGATCCCAGGGTCGAATGTGAAGCGCGCAATGACGCAGATCCTTTTTGATCAAGGGTATATTCTTGATTACAAGTTTGAAGATGATAACAAACAAGGAATCATCAAGATCGCATTGAAGTACAATCCTTCAACTAAAGTTCCAGCGATCACTAAAATTCAGCGTGTATCAACTCCAGGTCTTAGACAATATACTGGTGCGAAAGATATGCCAAGAGTGATTAATGGACTAGGTATCGCGATCGTGTCAACTTCTAAAGGAGTTATCACAGGTAAGCAAGCAAAGAAAGAAAACGTAGGAGGAGAAGTTCTCGCTTACGTTCATTAATTTATAAGTTAAGTAGAAATGTCAAGGATAGGAAAATCCCCAGTAACATTCCCGAGTGGAGTAGAAGTGAAAGTGGATGGTAATTTAATTACCGTTAAAGGTCCTAAAGGTGAGCTTACGCAAGAATTCGATTCATGTGTAGGTATTAACATCGATGGTGACACAGTGACTTTCACCCGCGAATCAGATGCGCCGTCACATAGAGCGAAGCATGGTCTTTATCGTGCCTTAGTACAGAATATGGTTGTCGGAGTTTCGGAAGGGTTCAAGAAGGAACTTGAAGTTGTAGGAGTGGGTTACCGAGCAAACGTTTCAGGACAGCGTCTTGAGTTGGCTCTTGGTTTCTCTCACCCTGTAGTAATCGAGTTCCCGAAAGAAATTAAGGTATCAGCAGTATCTGAAAAAGGTAAGGCGCCGATCGTGACTATTGAGTCTCACGATAAGCAACTTGTTGGTCAGGCTGCAGCCAAAATTCGTTCCCTACGTAAACCAGAACCATACAAAGGAAAAGGAATCAAGTTCTTAGGAGAACAAATTAGAAGAAAAGCTGGTAAAACAGCAGCTAAATAATAAGATATCTTAATAGTTATGGCATTTAGTAAAGTAACAAGAAGAGCAAAAATTAAAAGAAGAATCAGAAAGAACATTTCTGGTACTTCTGCTAAGCCTCGTTTGACTGTTTTCAGATCAAACAAACAGATCTACGCTCAAATTATTGATGACACAACAGGAAATACTTTGGTTTCTGCGTCAACGTACAATAATAAAGCTGCTAAAGGAACAAAGACTGAACAAGCAGCAGTTGTAGGTAAAGAGGTAGCTGAAAAAGCAATCAAGGCCGGAATCGAAACAGTAGTATTCGACAGAAACGGTTATTTGTATCACGGAAGAGTTAAATCACTAGCTGACTCAGCAAGAGAAGGCGGACTAAAATTTTAATCATGGCACAGGTAGTAAACAGAGTAAAATCAGCAGATATCGAGCTTAAGGATAAGCTTGTAGCTGTAAACCGTGTGACTAAGGTTACTAAAGGAGGACGTACTTTCAGCTTCTCTGCAATTGTAGTAGTTGGTGATGAGAACGGAATCGTGGGACATGGATTAGGAAAAGCGAAAGAGGTAACAGAGGCAATTTCTAAGGGAATTGATGACGCGAAGAAGAACTTGATCAGAGTTCCAATTCTTCACGGAACTGTACCTCACGTACAAAAAGGTAAATATAGTGGAGCGAGAGTCTTGTTGAGACCAGCAGCCGAGGGTACTGGAGTTATCGCAGGTGGTGCGATGCGTGCAGTATTGGAAAGCGTAGGTGTACACAATGTCTTAGCAAAATCACAAGGTTCATCGAACCCGCACAATGTTGTTAAAGCAACTATGGATGCACTTTCTCAAATGAGAGATGCGGTTACAGTAGCAAAACAAAGAGGGGTTACGTTGGATAAAGTGTTTAACGGTTAATTAGTGAGTCATGGCGAAAATTAAAATTAAGCAAGTAAGAAGCGCTATTAATCGTCCTGCTAGACAAAAAGCTACGATTAAGGCACTAGGATTATCAAAATTGAATCAGGTAGTAGAACACGAAGCTACTCCTCAGATCCTAGGAATGGTTAAGAAAGTTCAACACTTGATTCAAGTGGTTGATTAATCTTTAAAATTGACAAGAAATGAATTTACATAATTTAACTCCAGCTTCAGGTTCTACTAAGAAGAAAAAGAGAATAGCTCGTGGACAAGGTTCAGGTCATGGAGGTACTTCCACAAGAGGACATAAAGGAGCTAAATCGAGGTCTGGATATTCAAAGAAAATCGGATTTGAAGGAGGTCAAATGCCACTTCAAAGACGTGTTCCAAAATTTGGATTTAAGAATATTAACCGCGTTGAGTATAAGGCAATCAACTTGGATATCATCCAATCATTGATCGAGAGAAAATCGGTAACTGAAATTACACCGGAGATCTTAAGAGAAAATGGTCTGATGTCTAGAAATGAGCGCGTTAAGATTCTAGGAAGAGGCGAATTGAAAACAAAGATTAATGTATCAGCTCACAAATTCTCATCTACTGCGAAAGCAGCTATCGAGAAAGAAGGTGGGAATTGTACAGAAATCTAATTAACTTTGCCAACATTTTTTTGGAATGAAACGATTTATTCAAAATATTAAGAACATCTGGAAAGTAGAAGAGCTAAGGCAAAGAATTATTCTTACCCTTAGCTTAATTCTCGTTTATCGTATTGGATCCTTCATCATCCTTCCGGGGGTGAACTACACTGCACTGTCAGCAGCGCAGGAAGCTGGAGGTCAAAATATGATCGAGACGCTACTTTCTCTGTTCTCAGGAGGTGGATTTACAAATGCATCGATCATGGCGTTAGGTATCATGCCTTACATTAGTGCTTCGATCATTATGCAGCTCTTGGGAATTGCTGTACCTGCTGTACAGAAGATGCAACAAGAGGGTGAATCGGGAAGAAAAAGAATCAATAGTTATACAAGAATTCTAACGATCGTTATTTGTGCACTTCAGGCACCAACTTACTTGACGCTTTATGTTGAGAGTAAAGGAGCCCTTCCTGAGGGAGCAGGAACATTCTGGTGGATGCAGTCAATTACTGTACTAGTTGCCGGAGCAATGTTCGCTGTTTGGTTAGGAGAGAGAATCACAGATAAAGGTGTTGGAAACGGTATCTCATTGTTGATCACAGTAGGAATCTTAGCTAGATTACCTGAAGCATTTATGTCCGAAATCGGTATTAGTGTAGACTCAGGAAACCTTATCAAGATCGTATTGGAGATCTTCATGTTCGTGGTAGTGGTTCTTGCAACTGTTTTAATTGTTCAAGGAGTTCGAAGAGTTCCGTTGAATACTGCGAAGCGAGTTGTTGGAGCTAGATCACCTGAAGGACAGGGGGCGCGTAGCTACCTTCCTATCAAGGTAAATGCATCTGGTGTAATGCCGATCATCTTTGCTCAAGCGATCATGACTCTTCCTGTTATGCTTTTTGCATCGGGCAGTGGATTCCTGGCAAGAAACTTCAGTGATATTTACGGATTCGGTTACAACTTAGTGTTGGCTGTATTGATCATCGTGTTTACATATTTCTACACGGCAATTATGATCAACCCGCGCAAGATTGCCGATGATTTGAAAAGAAGTGGAGCGTTCATTCCTGGAGTTCGTCCAGGTGAAGAAACTGCGGATTACATTGATTCACTAGTTTCAAGAATTACGTTCCCTGGATCATTGTTCCTGGCGTTTGTTGCGATCATCCCGGCACTTGCTAAGCTAGCAGGTGTGAATGATGCCTTCGCAATGTTCTTTGGAGGAACGTCTATGCTGATCATGGTAGGTGTTGTGTTGGATACGCTTCAACAGATCGAATCTTACCTATTGAATAGACATATGGACGGTCTAATGGAAGGAACACGAGTGAAAGGAAGAAAGACACAGGAATTATCAGGAATGTAAATTATGGCGAAACAATCATCAATAGAGCAAGACGGAACAATTATCGAGGCATTGTCAAACGCAATGTTTAGAGTTGAGCTTGAGAATGGTCACGTGATCACTGCTCATATCTCTGGAAAGATGAGGATGTACTACATCAAGATCCTTCCGGGAGATAGAGTGAAAGTTGAGATGTCGCCGTACGATTTAACAAAAGGTAGAATAACATTTAGATACAAGTAACGAACGAAGTTCTCAAGACACAGATCAACATCTGTCTCCTCCGGGAAATTGAGAACGGATTAACTTAAATACTGGAACAATGAAAGTAAGAGCATCAGTAAAAAAACGATCAGCAGATTGTAAGATCGTTAAGAGAAAAGGTAGAGTTTACGTGATTAACAAGAAGAATCCGAAATTCAAACAAAGACAAGGATAAAAGATTATTACTATGGCACGTATTGCAGGTATAGATTTACCAAAAAATAAAAGAGGTGTAATTGGATTGACTTACATCTATGGTATCGGAAGAAGCACAGCAAAGAAGATCTTGGCTAATGCTAAAGTTGATGAGAATATCAAAGTTCAAGATTGGAATGATGATCAGCTGGGAGCAATCAGAACAGTTGTTAACGATATCAAAGTAGAAGGAGCACTTCGTTCTGAAGTTCAGATGAACATCAAGCGTCTAATGGAT
This sequence comes from Crocinitomicaceae bacterium, assembly GCA_049416285.1. GTDB lineage: Bacteria > Bacteroidota > Bacteroidia > Flavobacteriales_D > Crocinitomicaceae > UBA4466. The sequence continues at coordinate 29,491 of JBMSGX010000004.1, forward strand.
ATCGGATGTCAGAGAGGTATTCGTCACAGAGCTGGTCTTCCACTAAGAGGTCAAAGAACTAAGAACAACTCTAGAACAAGAAAAGGTAAGAGAAAAACAGTTGCTAACAAGAAGAAAGCAACTAAATAATAAATAAGTAAGATGGCAAAGTCTAATCAGAAAAAGAAGAAGAATGTCAAAGTAGATGCATTGGGTGAAGCGCATATTCAAGCTACCTTCAACAATGTTATTATTTCTTTGACTAACGGAGCTGGACAAGTTATTTCTTGGTCTTCAGCTGGTAAGATGGGTTTCAGAGGTTCTAAAAAGAACACACCGTACGCGGCACAAGTTGCAGCAGAAGATGCGGCGAAAGAAGCACATGACTTCGGACTACGTAAAGTTAAAGTGTATGTGAAAGGACCAGGTTCGGGAAGAGAGTCTGCAATTCGATCACTACACAACAGTGGAATTGAGGTAACAGAGATCATTGATGTTACTCCATTACCACATAACGGATGTCGTCCTCCGAAAAGAAGAAGAGTATAATTTAATAACAAAGAGGAGCAGAGGTTATCGAAGGAGTAAGCCTTAATTCATAATCCCCTCTTAACACAAGTAAAAATGGCAAGATATACAGGTCCTAAATCAAAAATCGCACGTCGTTTCAAAGATCCAATCTTTGGTCCTGATAAAGCGTTGGAGCGTAGACAGTACGGTCCAGGACAGCACGGTCCAAACAAAAGAAGAGGAAAGCAATCAGAATATGCGATCCAGTTAGGTGAGAAGCAAAAAGCGAAGTACACTTATGGAATTCTTGAGCGTCAGTTCTCAAACATGTTCGACAAAGCGTCTCGTATGAAAGGTGTAACGGGTGAGAACCTATTGCAACTTTGTGAGGCACGTTTGGATAACACTGTTTTCAGAATGGGAATCGCTCCTACACGTAGAGCTGCAAGACAGTTCGTTGGTCACAAGCACATCACTGTTAACGGTGAGGTAGTAAACATTCCTTCTTACTCAGTTAAGGTAGGAGATGTGATCGGTGTAAGAGAGAAGTCTAAGTCTCTTGAAGCAATCGCTAACTCATTAGCTTCTAGCGCTAACTCATTTGATTGGTTAGAGTGGAACCCTTCACAAATGGAAGGAAAAGTAGTAGCAGTACCAACGCGTGAAATGATCCCTGAAAACATCAAGGAGCAGCTTATCGTCGAATTGTACTCGAAATAATAATTAACCATTGGATTTCGGCCAAAGGGTTTATCGGACTTCTTCAATCCTTTAAACCGCGCAACCGGGAAACAATTAAAAAGAAGAAAACAAATGGCAATTTTAGATTTTCAAAAGCCGGACAAGGTAATCATGATCCAGTCGGATGAGCACGAAGGACAATTCGAGTTCCGTCCACTAGAACCAGGTTACGGTATCACAATCGGTAACGCACTAAGAAGAATCCTACTTTCTTCATTGGAAGGTTTCGCGATCGCATCTGTTCGTATTGACGGAGTGGATCACGAATTTTCAACGATCAAAGGAGTGGTTGAAGATGTAACTGAGATCATCTTGAACTTGAAGCAGGTTCGTTTCAAGCAGCAGATCGAAGGAACAGATTCAGAAACTGTAGTAGTTACTGTTTCGGGTCAGGATCAACTGACTGCAGGAGACATTGGTAAGTTCACTTCAGCATTCCAGGTATTGAACCCCGATCTAGTGATCTGTAACATGGAGTCTTCTGTAAAGATCGAAATGGAACTGAACATCGTTAAAGGAAGAGGTTATTTACCAGCAGAGGAGAACAAAGACAGCAACGCACCATTTGGAACGATCGCTGTTGACTCTATCTTTACTCCTATTAAGAATGTTAAGTATGCGATCGAAAACTATCGTGTAGAGCAGAAAACTGACTACGAGAAATTAGTATTTGATATCATTACTGATGGTTCTATCCATCCAAAAGATGCATTGAAAGAAGCAGCTAAAATTCTTATTCACCACTTCATGTTGTTCTCTGATGAGCGTATCACTCTTGATAGTGAGGTTAAATCAGAAACAGAAGAGTTCGATGAGAC